>DAOVYR010000047.1 GCA_030635525.1 Candidatus Nanohalarchaeota archaeon
CCGCAAACACGACATCACATTAAGCTTAGGCGATGGTCTGAGACCTGGCTCAATAGCCGACTCAACAGACAAAAGCCAGATACAGGAACTAACAACTTTAGCCGACCTCGCAAAAAAAGCATACGAACAGGACATACAGGTAATGATTGAAGGCCCCGGCCACATCCCCCTCCACCAGATAGAGACCAACATAAAACTCCAGAAAGCACTATGCAACAATGCCCCATTCTACGTGCTGGGACCGATAGTGACAGACATAGCCCCCGGCTACGACCACATAACATCAGCGATAGGCGGCGCAATAGCAGCCGCAGCCGGCGCAGACTTCCTCTGCTACGTAACCCCCTCAGAACACCTCGCCCTCCCGCAGGCAGAAGACGTAAAACAGGGAGTGATAGCCGCTAAAATAGCAGCCCATGCAGGCGACATAGCAAAAGGCATAAAAGGCGCAACTGAGCGCGACAACGCCATGTCACAGGCAAGAAAAGACCTAGACTGGAAAAAACAACAAAAACTAGCCCTCGACCCGACCGCCTTCAAAAAATACAGGATTGACACAGACCACGAAACATGCACCATGTGCGGGAAATACTGCGCAATCAAGAAATAAGACAAAATGAAACACAAACAAGAGTTCATACCAATAAAAATCTTTTTTCATAGTACTTTCGATTCAAATTATCGACTAAATTTTTAAATTAAGAAACGTATAATCTTAACTAAAATCATCAATAATACATATATCAAAAGGATTTTCAGCATATTTTTTGAGATAAACTTAAGAAACGAACCCACAAATTCTATTTTATTCTTTTGAAACTTGCCAATACAATAATCTAAAGTATAAGAACTAAATGGAACTGAAATAAGAACGAATAAATACATAACCCACTCTTCTAAAGCAAGAGGGATAAGATTAAGCAAGTATAAGAAAGGCAATAACAATGACAATACAATAAGTATCGTCATGATGATATTGAATATTGAAGAAACAATAATGTAAATCACTTTATCCATAGAGGACATTAAATTCCAAGAAGAATAATCCTTTCTCCTAATAACAAAAAGATGAAACAGAACTAAGTAACCTGAAAAAAATAAGAACACAATATCTTGAGGACGCATAAATATTGGAATGTCAAGCCCGTAAATATTTATAGCACCCACAACATCTTCAATTGTTACGACGGGTTGATTAGACACAGAATTATACGTTCTTGAGCCCCACTCATCAGTATAAGTAACTTGAGCAACACCTAACGGCTCATTATTCGAATGAACAATACCACTTAATATATAAGTTATTTTTTCGGTTTCACCTACATCTATATTTCCAAACCAATTTGATTGACCGCTCTCTAATTTGAATAACGAAGGGATATTGTCAGTGAAAGAAACATTCTCAGCTAAACTTCCCCCAAAATTAGTTATCTCAACATTTATCTTAAACGGATCTCTTTCATTTATCTGTGCCAAATCAGGAAATTTAGTAATCCTCAATAGAGGCGGTTCAACCTTTCCAAAGTAAAACCATGAAAAAAGGGATTCATTTGACATGGCTATGCCGCTGCTTTTCAAAATTGTTGCATTATCTTTAATTACTTCGTTACCAGTATTATTGGAAAGTCTCAGTATGTATAATGGAGGTAGTTTAAACGTATACCGAATACTAATTGGATAGCCTGCGCCTCCCCATGACCATCCAAAATAGCGAAGAGAATTTACATTATTCTTTAAATTTTTATAATCAAATTCAAGACCAAAAGTATAAGAATTGTTACGATTTTCGGGAAACCAGACAGTAATTTTCTCTGTAGAGTTTAATCCATACATTGTACGATTCAAATGGGTGTTATTTAGAATATCATAAGCAAAAATATTACTGACATTCCACTCTTTAGGGAAACGAAAAGAATTCTGAACCGGGTATCCCTCTGAATAGGTTACCGTATCTATGAATTTAACATGAACAATATCCGACTCATCTAATGTAAATATTTGCTCCATAGATTCTGAAATATTTGTCGAAAAGACCATTGGCGTGAAAGAAATTAAGAGAAATAAAGCAATACTGAAACTCTTAAACAGATTAAACATAATCTAATATATACACATTCAAACGTTTAAAACTTTTCAATCTCTTTAAACATTCAAAGCGTATCATTAACTTGATTCCATATATCGATACATCCATCAGATAATACGCGATAAACCTCGCCAGTAACGATGGGTAATTACCATTGATAATCGACAGAGAATCCAAAACAGTCATCTGTGAGAGCAGCATCACAACAACAACCACATCAGACAAACAACCATAACAACACATATAAATACACGACATAAATTAAAAGACCATGATAGAAACAGACCCGATAAAAAGAATAATGCACCACATAGAACTAATCCAGAACCACACAAAAGACATGGAAAGCCACAACCTGAAAACAGAACCAAAACACATAAGCCGCATAACCCCATCCAAAAAAGAACTGCAAAGACTAACAAAAACCGAAACTCTAGAAAACACAGCAAAATTAAATCAGCAATTCAACACACCAAATAACCCCATCAAACTAAATGCACTTGCAATAACAGACCACATGAAAGAAACAATCGAAATGCACCACAAACTGCACAACGAAATCGAAATCATCAAAAAACAAACCAAGATATAAAGTTAAAAAAAGATACACAACATATGACAAAAATATCAGACATCGGTGGCGAGCAGGCACTCATAAGACACATCAACAAAAAGATAAAAACAAACCCGGATGAAGTCATTCTCGGCATCGGCGACGATGCAGCCATAACAAGACCGCCCAAACAAGGCAAAAACCTCGTCCTAACAACCGACATGCTAGTCGAAAACAGCCACTTCTCAAAATCCACCTACACACCATTCCAGATCGGCAGAAAATCATCAGTATCAAACATCTCAGACATAGCAGCCATGGGCGCAACCCCAAAACACATGCTGATCTCACTCGCCATCCCAAAAGACATTACAGTAGAATACATAGACTCACTGTACGACGGCATAACAGAAGAGACAGACAAACACAACATAAACATAATAGGCGGCAACATCACAGGCTCACCATCAGGCGCACTCGTAATAAACATCACACTCATAGGCGAAACAGGCAAAGAGATCCGCCGCTCAGGCGCAAAACCAGGCGACTGCCTAATGATCACAGGCGATTTAGGAAAATCCTCAGCAGGCCTCTACATTCTTCAGCACAACCCGAAAATCAGCAAAAAAACCAAAGACACCCTAAAAAAAGCCCATCTGGAACCACAGCACCGCCTAAAAGAGTCCCAAGTCCTGAAAAAACTATCATGCATCACCTCAATGAACGACATCAGCGACGGCCTTGCAACCGAAACAAAAGAGATATGTGAAGCAAGCAACACAGGCGCAATCATCTACAAACACAAAATCCCGACGTCCCCTGCAACAGACGAACTCCTAAAAGCAATACAAAAAGACACAAAAGAAACCGCACTCTACGGCGGCGAAGACTTCGAGCTTCTCTTCACAGCAAAAAAACAAGACACAAAAAAAATAATAGACACCCTGGAAAAACAAACAGGCACAACAGCCACAATCATCGGAAAAATAACAAAAGAAAAACAAATCTACCTGATCGACAAAAACAAAAAAACCGAACTAAAAAAAACCGGCTACGACCACTTCAAAGAAAACCCCTTTGATTATCCTTAAAATTGCTATGCAATTTAGAAGACACTGTCTTCAAAAGCTTGACACGAAGTGTCATGATTTTAGGATTCGGGCAAATCCACAGATTTGCTGAATTTCGCAATTCATACTGAATTGCTGTATTGCGAAATTAGGAATTGAGTAGCAATTCCGCAATCATAAAAATCACAAAGTGATTTTTAATGATATGGTGAAGACATAAGTTCCAAAAGCTAGGTCTTCAACAATACAGAAAATAACTATTCCGACAACTCTTCACTCTCATTACCCGCCATATCAGCAGTCTCATTAACATCCGCGCCCTCATCAACAGGCTCATCGCGCGTAGAATTATAATTCATCACAGCAGAAAGCGCACGCCTCTCAATGCACATCGGATGCCCCACAACAATCTCGCATATCTTATTCTCGACCCCATCAACAGTATCAACAGAAGCAACCTCAAGATAATTACCGACATTGATGCCCGTATCACCTTCACCCTGAAGCAAAACAAGATACACATAACCATTATACCTGGAAACAAGCCCTTCAAGCTGGCCTTGCACCAAAGAACACTCAACCCCGCACAAAGGGCTGGACTCAAAAACAACCACAGTGCCACCAACACGATAAAAAGCAGCCCTCTGCTCACCATTAAGATCCTCACTCAGAACAAACTGCTCAGGCAGATCCACATTCCCGGGTCCACCACCAGAAGAATCAAACGCAATAGCAACCATAGAACCAAGAAACAACATACCTATAAGAATAACACCCCACTTCTTATAGACATCAGACATTTTCGACATTTAAATCACAACATACATATTAAACCGATGAATTTATTAATCTTTCAATAAGACTCCTAACCCTGCGCACCTTTAACTCATCAAGCCCCTGTTTCCCAAGCAGGACCGCATCAGCATCCAAAAAATCAAGGACATTATAAATACCGCTCCCGACAAGCTTCTCCCTCTCTGCACGCGAAAGCCCCGCCATAGTCAAAGGATAAGCGCGATGCTTCTCAATCATCTCATTCAGGCCCCCTTCGCGCGGATAATTCCACCCTATCAGCATCACAGCCCTGCACCTGGCATACCTGCGCGCATGCTCTGAATACTTTGTATTCGTAACAACCCACGCAGAAGTCGCATTGATTGAATTTTTGCGCTTCCCCCGGTATCCCGCCACAATATCATCCAGCCTCGCCCACTGCCTCATCGGCACATCAAGACCTGTAAAGGTATGGTCCTTGTAATGATGCTTGCACTCAACAATCGCAACCTCCGCACCGCGCGTAGCAACCACATCAATCTCATGCTCAATACAATGCCCCTCAACCATTGGCTCAGGACTGCGCTGCGTCTTATACCCGTCATACCTCAACAGGCGCGCAATAAAAAACTCAAACTCATGAAACTCAGGATCCAGCTTGGAAATCGCCTCCTTCAGCCCATACCTCACAGCCGAAGTCTTATCCGCCCCCTTCAGCATTGAACGGATAATATTTAGAATCTCCCGCGTATGCATCCCGCTATAAAGCTTCTTCTCCAGAGAATCAACAATATGCGCACACAATTCTGGATCTGCGCCTGCGCGCTCGCAACTCCGGATAGCCTTCTCCCTGCTAAAATCATCAGTCTCCCCATTCATCTTAACAATTTTAACCATACACTTAATACACCGAAAAGATTATTAAAACTGTGGGTTCACCAAATATACACCAAATCATATCTTCACACACAGCCCCCTAGTGTAGCGGTAATCATGCAGGGCCCTGGACCCTGCGACTGCGGTTCGAATCCGCAGGGGGCTACCACCCAATCCAAAAACATATAAAACATACACAAAACAAATAACATGGTAATAATCATGGTAAAAAACAAAAAAAAACCGGCTAAGAAAAAAACACAACCATCAACCATACAAAAATCAGAGCACCTCAAAAAATACACTGCCCAAAAAAACAAAAAAAACGAGACCAAACCCACTGAAAACAAAGGCAGCATAACACAAATCCTCTTCGGCCACCCCAAAATCAACAAAAAAGACATAATAGAAATAAGCATAATGATTACACTCATAGCATTTCTCATATTCATGGACCTGAAAGTAAAAGAGATCATATAACCACACACACACCCAAACATACTCTATGTCCACTGTTACTAACCCTCAGCGCACTATAGCCCATTGACCTTTACCAGACCCATGCCTTTACCTACGCAATCTCCATATTTTTCATGGAGGAACAAAAGACACACCCCATATTGCCTTCAACCAGACACAAATATTTACAGCAACACACAACCACAACACCATAAAAAGACACAGAAAAGCAACTGAAAATATATAAATAGTGCGATATCTCAATATACCACTATATCAAAAAAACTTATTGTTTTATATACTACATCATCCAAAGAGTTACTAACGGTGAAACAAATGATAGTTGGAATAAATCTTGACAACATAACAGCAAAAAAACACGATATGCCAAAAGGCAGCATCAGGATAGACAACAAGACAAAACTAACAGGGATCGAAGAAATCACTATCCCTATGTCCAAAGAGAAAGCAACAAAAATAAACTTCACATTCGAGACAACCTACAAGACAGACAAAAAAACAATCGGCGAGATACAGATAGGCGGGAACGTCATATTCCGCGGCCAAATGGAAAAAATACAGGATATGTGGACAAAAGAAAAAAAATTACCCGAAGACATAGCGCTCCACGTAATGAACAATATCCTGCGAAAATCAATAACCCGCGTAATCGACCTCTCAGAACAGCTAATGCTTCCGCCCCCCATCAACCTGCCGCTTATACGTCCGAAAAAAGAAAAAAAAGAGCAAAACATAGAATATATAGGATAAAAAATCATAGGATATTGGTGAAAACCCGGGAATCCTAAGCATTTTTCCCCATAATAGCACAAATAAAAAAACTCGAAAATACAGCGATATAGAGAGTATTTTCGAATATTTTTATTGTCATCTCATACATTATATACAATAAAAAACATACAGTATAAAATATAGTAAACTATATAAACATCAAAATATAAATATAAAAATATCAGTCAGATATAAAAAGCAAAACAATCATAAACTTAAGTAGGAGATATATCATGAACAGCCGCAAAAAATCAGTATTAGACGAAATATTCCTTCATGAAAAGCCCGTGAAGATACTCATAGGTCTCAAATCAGACAACAACAAAAGCTATGCATCCACCTTAGCAAAAACCGCAGACTGCACATACTCCCACACGGTAAAAATCCTCGAATACTTCAAAAAAATAGGTCTTGTAACATTCGAAAAAAAAGGCCGTGTAAAGTACATAAAACTTACAAAAACAGGAGAAGACATCGCAGGAGACCTCGAAAACGTCTGCAGGAAATTCTCAAAAATAGACATCTCAGACATCAAAAACAAAAAATAAGACCCTCAAACAGTATTCTCTTCATCTTTCCTAAGCGCATACTGCTCTTTCTTCGCCATAAAAGCATGAACAGACCCCACAATAGCAGAAAAGAACTTCTCGCACCTGTTAGACAGCTTATAATAATCCCTCTCAACAACCTCAATAAGCCCCACACCAAGCAGCTTATTAATCATCGTATAATAAGTTGTCCTCGTAATATTATGCTCATCGCAATATTTTGACCAACAAGACCGCTCAAAACGCCCATGGGGCCCCAAAGCACGCAACTCCTTCAAAAAAGTCAATGCATGCTCAGGAAGATCAAGATTCTTAGGCCCGTGATACAAGAGCTGCAGCAATGATTCAAAATCACACGCATCCAACGGCTTAACAAGAATCGTTGTCTGGTACCGCGAAGATGCTCTCTTTCCCATAAGCTAAATTAAGACAGCAAAATATAAATAAATGCGCATCAACAAAAAAATCAACAGCAACAGGAGCATTTTCACCGCAAGGGATTGCCCGGAACACCACAGGGCACAAGAAAAACACATAATAACAATCAAAAACATAAATAAAGACAAAAAAATACAAAAAACAAGAAACAAAGCAAAA
>DAOVYR010000210.1 GCA_030635525.1 Candidatus Nanohalarchaeota archaeon
TCCTCTACCCTCAAAATAGTGTCTAATTGAGGATAATGCAAAATATTTCTTTCTAACATTGCTTGCGGCATAGTTATACATATATGTATAACTATATATAACTTTCGTTTTTGAAAATATCAAAGTGTCCAATCTTCTTTTTTAAAAAGAAAGAAGCAAAAAAGACGGCGGCAACCCATAAAATAATAATAATATATAAATTTACCCTACGACTTTGATTTTTTGCCTTCAGCATCGTTGCACTAAAAATCAACTCTTCAAGGAATATAACAAAAGATTTAACGGTTACGCAAACTTACAGTTTGCTCCACCCAAATTCGAGCAAAGCTCGAACTTCGTTAAATCTCAAAGTTATACACAATTAAATTCTCACTTTAGAAACAAAAAAATAGTTTTGGGCGCGCTACACACATACACACACCTACACTCGAATCTAACCACCCATACTACCCACCATCACCAAACAAACAAATTACACACCCCAAACCCAAAACATCCACAAACTATTTATAAATCACCCACAGAATACTACATGTGATACAATGACAGACAAAACAAAAGACACTGAAAAATCACTAACAATCGCAGAAATCGCAAGCTTCTGCAAAAGCACAGGCATGGTATTTCCTAACTCTGAAATCTACGGCGGCTTCGCCGGCTTCTGGGACTACGGACCCAGAGGAGTAGAAATCAAAAACGCAATCAAACGCGAATGGTGGAAAACCTTTGTGCAACAGCGCGACGACATCGTCGGCATAGACGGCACAACAATCACGCACCCGAAAGTATGGGTAGCATCAGGTCATGTAGATTCTTTCTCAGACCCGCTCCTTGAATGCGAAAAATGCAAACAGCGCACAAGAGCAGACCACCTCATAGAAGACACACTCAAAATATCCACAGACGGCATCAACCTCGACGAAGTAAACAAACTGGTAAAAAAACACAAACTGAAATGCCCATTCTGTGGCGGCGCACTACTTGATGCGCGCAGATTCAACCTCATGTTCAAGACACACGTAGGACCCATAGAAACAGACTCATCTGTAGCATACCTAAGGCCCGAGACAGCACAGGTAATCTTCGCAGACTTCAGGCAGGTTGCAGACATATCCCGCCTGAAACTACCCTTCGGGATAGCACAGATTGGCAGAGCCTACCGAAACGAGATATCCCCCCGCGACTTCTTGTTCCGCTCAAGAGAATTCGAGCAGATGGAAATCGAATACTTCGTCCACCCCGAAAAAACTGGCGAATGCCCATACCTCACAAAAGACATCCTAAAGCAAAAAATCCGCATCTACACAGAAGTTGCGCAGCAGGAAGGCACAGACGACAGCGTAATGACACTCAAAGAAGCAATGGATGAAAACATAATAAAAAACCCCTGGCTCGCATACTTCCTGAACCAGCAATACAACTGGTTCGTAAACTTGGGCATAAAAGAAGATAACCTGCGCCTGCGCCAGCACAAAGAAGAAGAACTCGCCCACTACGCCAAAGGATGCTTTGACATAGAATACAGGTTCCCATTCGGATGGAAAGAGATCCACGGCATGGCAGACCGCTCAGCATTCGACCTCACACAGCACATGGCGTACTCCAAAAAAGATCTGAGCATCTTTGACGAGGAAACCAAAAAAAAGGTAATCCCCTGCGTAGCAGCAGAGCCGTCGCAAGGCGTTGACCGCGCATTCCTCGCATTCATAATCGACGCATACACAAAAGAAGACGAAAGAACCGTCCTGAAACTAAACCCAGAACTTGCGCCACTAAAAGTAGGCGTATTCCCTCTCATGAAAAAAGACGGCCTGAAAGAAAAAGCAGAAGAACTCCACAACAGCCTAAAAAAACACATGATATCCTTTTTTGACACCGCAGGCTCCATAGGCAAACGATACGCAAGAATGGATGAGATAGGATGCCCATACTGCGTAACCATAGACTACGACTCACTCAAAAAAGACGATGCAACCCTGAGGGACCGCGACAGCACAAAGCAGGTGCGCATCCCCATAAAAGACCTGAAAACCACCCTCCTGAAACTTCTTGCAAAAGAGATCACATTCAAAGACGCAGGCAAATCCATCTAACCCCCGGAATCAGAAATCAATTATATCCCCGGAATATAATCTTCCCGAACCTAACTCATCAGAAAACTTCTCCAGAACAGGTTTCCGAACACAATGCGAAGGATAGATTCTCTCAATCTTTTCACCCTTAAAATAATCTATTGTCTTTAATGTAATTTCATCTACTTTCTTCAGATGAAATCCCCCTATGACAGCATGAACTTTCCCTAGACCTGTAACTTCCTTTGCATATTCAATGATATTACAGATACCTGCATGAGAACAACCGGCAATAATTATTAGACCATTTTCAGATTTTATTGCTAATGCAGAATCATCTACTACAAAATCATCTTCATTTCCTTCTTTGTAAAATGTTGTCGTTTTTGCCTCAAAATTATTTTTTCTCGGGATCTCTCCTAAAAAGAGAATATTTTCTGTCACATTAAATGGTTCCTTTGACAGTATCAAATCAAAACGTGTCTTTGCCTCTTCCAGAGACAAAGGCAATCCTATATAGGAA
>DAOVYR010000059.1 GCA_030635525.1 Candidatus Nanohalarchaeota archaeon
TCCCATCAACAGTTTCAACTACGACGAAATGTGTTGAGAGATGGGTCTGTTCTGAATGGGGCGAGTGCGTGGATAGTATTCATAAGAGGATATGCGTTGATGAAAATAATTGCGGCACAGAAGATCACAGGCCATTTGAAAGTGAACCATGCCCAATATTAAAGGAAGAGACAAATGAGGCAGTGGAAGAGGCAGGAGAAGGGAGTACAGTAACCCCAATAGGATTTGCTATTTTCGAAACTTTGAAGAAACCTGAAAGCCTGGCTGTAGTTGGGATCATATTGCTTATAATATTTCTTGTATTGTATGTGAAATCTTCGCGAAATAAGCAGAATTCTGTTAAAACTCATGAAAATGTGGAGTAAGTGGGAGCATTTTCAAGCTTTTTAATTGAAGCGGCATATTTAGATGCAATTAAAACTCATGAAAATGTGGAGTAAGTGGGAGCATTTTCAAGCTTTTTAATCGAGCATATACTTTATATTTGATTAAAAATGATGTCAGTTGAGGGCTTTGCTCCTAAAGTACCAAAAAACACCGACTTTAGGAGCAGATGACAGACTTTAGGAGCAGAACACGGCTTTGTTTATAAATCAGGAAAATAACCCCATTTATATAAATTTTCGGACTTTTTTACACAGAATTGGCGGTGTATTGTGTTTTCAAGTCAAATTAGAAATTGCATCACTTATTGTGGATTCACAAGTAAATCCTTAACGTACTCCTCAATGTCGCGAAAATACAAAACCGCAAGTACACCGTAGTCTTTCTTTAATGCATCTTCATAATCTTCATTGTGAAATTTTTTATTATCTGTAATAAACACAATCTTTGCACCAGATGTTACATCTCTCAGCCATTCGGCGGTAAGGCACACCTCTTGAAATACCTTTAGCGTTGTTGAATCATCTGGTATAGCGGAGGCAAAGATAGTATGTATACCTGCACGGTCTTCTGTTTTATCCTTATTGTCATCTTTAAACTTTTTAATTATTGATGGAGGAAGATATATTTTATTATGTGTATCAATTCTATTTAATTGATAATCTAGTAATTTCATTAGACTCTTGTCTTTTTCTTTAATGTATTTATCTATCGTCTTATCTGCAATAAATATAGGCTCATCTATCAAAAAAAACACCATAAATTATTATTTTATTTACTTTCACTTCTTTTAGGTATATCTCCATCTTCAAGAGAGCTGAAGTCCACCTTTAAACGACTAAGACCTTCTAGAAGGTCTTGTGCTGCGCACGCTGTGGGTTTGTTTTCCACAATAACACTGCCTTCCTTAATTACTTTTTTAATATGTCCTTTACCAGTCCATCCTTTCTCAATGCGAATAGCTTTAGGTATGGATTCTACTTTAATGTACTGTACTGATAAGACATCACCTTCGCCCATATATGCTCACCTCTTAGTTTTTTTATATAATACTCTATCAATAACCAACTATACTTCCAACATATCACTAGATACCACCAATACATAGTTATTTTGTAATATTCATATTAGCGTACTATGAGCATAAAATTATAAAATAATAGGATTTTGCCATGAACTCATGTTCTGGCAGAGAGATAAGTCGAAGATATAGGGCATAATTACCTATATTCAATTATTATCCCTTTTGTTGTTATCCACATAAACTAAAATCTATGTAAACTCAGTATACATATATATGGTGATAGTAGTATATATAGTTATTTAAACATATGCCTCTTTTTGGCAGAAGTTAGGGCTTATCCCTAACTCATGCATCTCATGGATAACCACGCATACATTATGGCAGATTATCTTGCATAACATCTCATTTACCTGCGCTGTGTGGCTCTTGGATTTCAAGCCATCACCGAACTTAGATTTAACCACACTCTTGTTTACGCAATCCAGACCATCGGCACATATTCATAACGCCCAGAACCAGCAATATTCCGGTCGCATAATCATCAAGGATAAGTCCTAGTAATTTTATTTAAATTAGAGCCAGTCAATTGAATAGACATTTTTTCATTCTTTGGACATTCGATAGTAAAGTAGGTACCTGGATTTAATTTAAATCCTGAAAGAATCAATTTTCTTTTGTATATGTTATCATCAACTGAAGTTTTTCCATGATATTTATCCATATTATTAAACAAATAATTAAATTCTGCTACATCAGCACTAACATTGCAATCATCTTGATAAAGTAATCTTAATTCTGTATTTTCTGACGCAGCATTACCGTTATTAAGAATTTTAATATCAACAACAGAATTACCTGTATCATTAAAAGTTACTTCCAAGTTCGGATGTTGAACAATAGCATACTGAAAAGTCCATGCTAAAACAACTCCAAAAAAAGTAAGTAAAAGGTATTTTGCAATGTTTTTAGGTTCAAATGTATTTATTACAATTGATTTAAGATATTTATTATATTTGGAATGACCAAAAAAGAATAATCCTGAAATTACTAAGATAATACCGAAAACGAATTTTGAAAAAGAACTTTCAATTAAGATATCAAATCCATCCCGATTAGATACTATATATGAAAGACCTAATAAACACATAAAAAGACCAATCATAACTTTAATTTTTCTCATGAAAACAATAATCACCTTTTATTATGCGAAAATCAATATAATTCCCTTATCTATCTCGACTGAACATAATTATATTTATTAGGACAGTTATTTCAATCTTTTGTATAAGTTATTGAGGCACAAAAAATCCTTTGGTGGACTTTAGGAGCAGAATTCTTACTTTAGGAGCAAGGCGGACTTTAGGAGCAAAGCCCTGATTGAGCATAAGTATATAAATGTATATGCATCATAATAGGTAATACAAAGTATTACTTCCCCATATGAGAGCAAAATTATATTATACTAATAGATATATGTGTTTCCATGGCAGGCAAGCATCGAATTTCAATAACTCTGGATGAAGACATTGTAATGCGCATAGACCGCATGGTTGATGGCTATAATGTCAAGAACAGGTCGCATGCTATTGAAAAGATATTGATGAAAACCCTGAATGAGCAGGCGGTCACGCAGGCTGTAATTCTTTGCGGTGGTAAAGGCCAGAGGATGAAGCCAATCACTTACGAGGTTCCAAAGCCATTGATAACTGTTTGTGACAAACCGGTTCTTGAATATATTGTAAGGCACCTTAAAGCTGAGGGCATTACAGACATCATTCTTGTTGTTGATTATAAGCATGAAAAAATCATATCGTATTTCGGGAAAGGACGGGCAATCGGCGTCAATATACGATATATTATCGAGGATAAGCCCCAGGGCACCGGCGGCTTCCTGAAGTCTGCAAAAGGCATGGTCAATGATACGTTTCTTCTTTTATATGGTGATGTGCTCTCGAGAGTGGATATTGCGGATATGCTTGCGACACACAGGAGCAACAAGGTTCTTGCTACGATGGCGCTTACAACTACTTCGGATACAACGTCTTACGGGGTAGCTAAACTTAAGGGTGAAAAGATTACAGGATTCATTGAGAAACCGTCAGCCGGTGAGGCGCCGAGTAACCTGATAAATGCAGGGGTGTTTATGCTTGAGCCGGAGCTTCTGGATAAGGTTCAGACTACTGTTGACAGTAAGATCATGATTGAGACTGTCTTTGAGGAGCTTGCAAAGGACGGGAAACTTGCAGGTTATGTTTATGACGGGAAATGGTTCCATCTGGATACCCCGGAAATGTATGAAAAAGCGATTAAGGAGTGGAATTCTAATGCAGTTCCTGAAAATGGATGATTTTGATGTGCGCGGAAAGACGGTTCTTGTGAGGACAGACCTTAATTCGCCGATGGATGAAAATAATGAGATTATTGATAATATCAGGATTCGCAGGCATTCTGAGACTATCAGGGAGCTTGCACAGAAGGGTGCGAGGGTTGTTGTTATGGCGCACCAGGGAAGAGCCGGTGATTCGGACCTGATACAGCTTAATAAGCATGCGGAGGCATTGTCTAAGCATGTCCAGAAGAATGTTGTGTATGTCGATGACCTTTTCGGGACCCATGCGAAGAATTCTATAAAAGGGCTTCGTGACGGAGATATTATACTTCTTGAAAATGTGCGGTTTAATGCTGAGGAGACTGCGCGAAAGGAAGACCAGCATGAAGCGCATATGGTGCGTGAGCTTGCGCCGCTTATTGATTATTATGTCAATGATGCTTTTGCTGCTGCGCACAGGAGCCATGTGTCTCTTGTGGGGTTTTCTGAGGTTGTGCCGAGTTTCGCGGGCAGGGTTTTGCAAAAGGAGCTTGAGGTTCTTTCCAAGGTTTCCAAGATGCCGGAGAGGCCGTCTGTGCTTGCGGTTGGCGGGAGCAAGATTGATGATACTATGAAGGTTGTCGAGAGGATGCTGGATGCAGATGCGTGCGATAAGGTTATCACTTCCGGGCTTGTAGGGCTGGTGTTCATTGTTGCGCAGGGTGAGGATGTCGGTGAGGCGACGTATAATACTCTTGTCAAAAAGAAGGCAGATGTTGAGATTGTGCGGGCTAAAAGACTGCTTGAAAGGTATGGGTCAAGGATTGAGGTGCCTATAGATGTTGCGATTTGTGTGAATGACAGAAGGATTGAAATGAGGGTTGCTAACCTGCCGACGGATTTCCCGATTCTTGATATCGGGGATAAGACTATCAGGAGATATAAAGCCATTCTTGATGAGGCAGCTACGGTGGTTGGGAACGGGCCTGCAGGTATGTTTGAGAAGAAGGGGTTTGAGCGAGGGACTTATGAATTGTTGAAAGCTATGCATGAATGCAAGGCGTTTACGGTTCTTGGAGGAGGACATCTTGCGCTTGCGGCTGAGCAGATGGATCTTCTGGATAAGGTGGCTCATGTCTCTACTGGCGGCGGAGCTTATATTTTGTTTATGGCAGGTGAACGCTTACCTGCGGTTGATGCGCTTGTGAATGCAGCGCAGAAGAGGGCGCCTTTGATTGTGAGGTCGAAGTATAATAATCATATTAATAAGTCAGAATAGAGTTGTTAATTCTGAAATAGAGATAATAGGATGTGATGTATATGATAGCTGTAGCTGTAAACGGATATGGGACTATTGGTAAGCGCGTGGCAGATGCTGTGTCGCTTCAGGATGATATGAAGGTTGTCGGGGTTGTGAAGACGAGACCGACGTTTGAGGCAAGGATGGCTAATGAGTGCGGGTATCCTCTTTTTGTTAATTGCGCGGATAATGTGGGGGCGTTTAGGGATGCCGGTCTGAAGGTTGAAGGGACTCTTGATGATCTGCTTAAGGTTGCGGATATTGTTATTGACTGTACCCCTGGCAAGGTAGGTGTGCAGAATAAGCCGATCTATAAGGCGGCTGGCGTTAAGGCGATTTTCCAGGGTGGTGAGAAGTCAGGTACTGCTGATGTGTCTTTTAATGCGATGGGCAATTATGCAGATAGTGTCGGGAAGGATTTTGTGCGTGTGGTGTCGTGCAACACCACGGGCTTGTGCAGGACCCTGAGTGCTGTTGATAAGAAGTTCGGTGCTAAAAAGGTGCGTGTTACGCTGATCCGGCGCGGACCTGACCCGGGAGATTCAAAGAAGGGGCCTGTCAATGCCATTGTCCCGAATCCGCCGACGGTTCCCAGCCATCACGGGCCGGATGTGAATACTATTTTTCCTGATATGAAGATCATGACCAGTGCGGTTATTGTGCCGACTACGCTTATGCATCTTCATACTGTATGCGTTGAGCTTAATGAGAATGCGAGTGTGAGCGAGGTGAAAGAGGTTTTTTCGAATACGCCGCGGGTTATTCTTGTCAAGGCGAGTGAAGGGCTTACGTCTACTGCGGAGGTTATGGAGCTTGCGCGCGACAGGGGCACGAAGCGCAGTGACCTGAATGAGATTGCTGTGTGGGATGAGAGTATCAATGTCGTTGATGGTGAGCTTTTCTATATACAGGCGGTGCACCAGGAATCTGATGTTGTGCCGGAGAATATTGACTGCATAAGGGCCATGATGGGTACGGTTACTGAGGCCAAGGAGTCTGTGAGGAAGACTGATGAGGCTCTGGGGCTTAAGAAGTGGTGGTGAAGGGGGGGCCCTTTTTTGTTTTTTATTGGAGGTGAAATAGATGGTGTTTGATCTTCGTGGAATTCCTGAACTTAAAGAGTTTATACATGAAAAAACAGACTATGTACCTTTAGGTGGAATTAATCCATATACTATAACATGTAGATTGCCCGGCAACTGGAACCCGGTAACAAGAGGATTGCCTGCAACAATTAGTATTTATGTGGAATATTCAGATGATGTGCTCTTATTAAGTACAGAGTCTGATGTAGGAAGACAAATCTTAGATGATTTTATTAAAGAAAAGAGTGGTGCTAATTACAAAATCGTATCATAATATTACTTGGCAAAGAATCATCTGACCTATAGAAACAAAAAGGCAAATGACGTAAATATTGTTATGCGCTTAAATCTAAACCCTAAACAGCTCAAGAGTATCTTTGTTCCTGTGGTTGTCGGGGTTGTTCTTTATTTTGTCAATGTTGGTTTTATAATGTGGATGTTTCGTGAGTTTCCGCAGACTGTTGCGCTTGTCTTTGGAAAAGGGTCGTGGTGGCTGGATGCAGGGGTTTATGTTAAGGTGGTTTATGTAGGGCTTATAGGTCCTGTGATTGAGGAGGTTGTGTTTCGTAAAGGCATTTTGGGGTATTTTGTTAAGAGAGGGGATGCGCGCATCGGTCTTTTGGTCTCTACGGTTGTTTTTGCGGGCTATCATCTGCTGTTCGGGTGGGGGATTTTGAAGGCAATCATTATGATAGTTCCGGGGATTGTGTTTGGGGTCATGTTTCTTCGGTATGGGTTTCGCGGGTGCCTTTCATGCCATCTTTCTAATAATGTTTTGGCTGTGGTCGGGCTTGTAAGCAGTTGAAAGGATATCTGAATCTTACCCCTACAAATTGAGCTAAATTCGTTTTTTTGTTGAAAAGTAGGGGTAAGGTGTGAATTTATTGGGATGTGCAAA
>DAOVYR010000076.1 GCA_030635525.1 Candidatus Nanohalarchaeota archaeon
TCAGAAGACATAACCCTCTTCCCTGAAGACGTCCTCATAATCGGCGATGACCTGAACGAAGACATAGTCTTTGCAAACAAATGCGGGTTCAAAAGCGCCCTCACACTCACAGGCAACACATCAAAAGAAGCAGCACAAGAGGCAACCGGTATGAAAAAACCAGGCGCGGTAATACGCGACCTGAAAGAGATAATCACATTCTATTGAATATCAAAGTTGATACCATGACTCCATTAAGATTCAGGGACACAAAACTCATCTTGATAGGACATGCCACATTCAGGATAGAAATACCGGGCATAACAATATACACAGATCCCTACAAGATACCCGACAATTCACCTCCGGCAGACTTCATACTCGTATCACACAGCCACTACGACCACTGTGACCCGGATGACATCGAAAAAATTACAAAAGAATCAACAATAATCATTGCAAGCGAAGAAGCAAAAAGAAAACTCAAAGGAGAGATACAGACAGTTACCCAGGACGACGAGATAACCTCAAGGGGATTAACAATCAAAACAATCCCTGCATACAATATAAGCAAGCCATACCATCCTAAAGGCGCAGGCGTCGGCTTCATAATAAACACAGGCCAGACCACAATATACTTCGCAGGTGACACAGACTACACAGAAGAGATGCAAAAACTAACTGGTATTGACATCTGCCTTGTGCCAATCGGCGGGACATACACAATGGACGAAAAAGAAGCTTCAGAATTCGTAAACCATATCAAGCCGAAAGTCGCCATCCCCATGCACTACGGAAGCATCACTCAAGGCGACCCAATTGAATTCAAAAAGCTCACGGACCCGCAAATAGACGTCCGTATAATGGCCTGAATTGAAACTATATTAATGACATAAGCACTAATATAGATTCATGGTAAACATAGAAAACCTTTTCAACAATGCATTTCGCACAATAAAAACCGAACCAAAAATACTTCTGCCGCTCGTCCTCAACTGGATACCCGCAAGCATAATATCGGTTGCAATAAGTATCATGGCAAGCGACTTCATAAACAAGTACTCTCTTGACAAGCTACTCTCAACCTTTGAAAAGGAAGGAATATGGTTCATAACGCAACTACTTCAGGAAAACACCTATCTTATAGCTCTTGTAATATTAGCAGCATCAACATCAATCTTCATATCCTCATTTGTCAATGCGGTCTACCCGACAATCTCCTACCAGATATACTACCGCAAAAAAATACTCATAAGCGAAGCAGTATCCATAGCAAAAAAAAGATACCTGAAAGTCCTCTGGACAAACATAATATTTGGCATCCTCTCGATGGTTGCAATATTTGGCACAATTTTTCTTGCAATTATCTTATTTGCAGTTCTTACTATTGCCGGCGGCATTGCAGGAGTTCTGATAGGTTCAATCACATCAATAATTGCCGTACTCCTATTCATCGCACTCATCGTATATATCACAGCAATCCAGATCATACTTGAGCCGATAGTCGTAATCGAAAACATCTATGGGCTCCCTGCAATTGAGAAATCCCATACTCTCCTCAAAGGAAAGCTTTTTGAGGTATTGATATTCATAATACTGCTCATGATTGCAAATGGCCTGTACTTTGCAATGGCAGGCTTAATTGCAGGTCTTATGGAATCTGTCCTCGGTACATACACAATCATAATCGAGATGATACTGATGCTTTTGCCATCTGCATTCATCCTATTATCTTACGGTCTTTTATACCTCGAAATAGCTCCAGAATCAATAAGCCTGTCGGACTCTTCTGTGTCTACGAAGCATCCACAAGAACAGAACAGCACGTCTCCACCTGAGTTGGAACAACCGAAGTAGTCTTATTCTTTCCAAGACTGAAAGTATAACTCATGCAATCCTCAACACGCGTCTCATAAAAACCCACCATCTTCAGGCAGGATTCATACTTATCCTCCTCATCAGCATAAATATCCAGACAAAGACGAATCATCTCTTCACTATCCACACTATTGTCAAAAATATCATCACAGAATTCACTATCTGTAGGCATCGAAAGATAATATGTGCCATTTTCTTCCATACACATCATCGGCACAATAAAATCAGTAAACATTTTCGCCTGGACTCCGTCTATAACTGAGATGCTATATGTATTCAAAAGCAGCGCAAAAACCCCGATCACAAAAAATAATTTTACCATCTGTTTTTCTTCCATATATAACACCTGCCAACAGCAATACAAATAAATATAACTGAGCAACTATATAAAAATTAAAAAGAACCCAAGACAGGCCATCACCATGAAAGACAGCGCTACAACATTCCACGAAGACCAGCAATTCCGCCAATCCTGGGTATGGCTCATCCTCCTTCCCATCACAGTCCTCATATGGTACATAGCTATAATGCAGATAATATTTCACACACCTATTGGAAACAACCCTGCATCTGAATCCGAAGCGCTCATACTATGGCTCCTGTTTGGCATACTATTCCCTATATTCTTCTACAGGCTAAAACTGACAACAGAAGTGCGCCATAGCGGTCTCTACATCCGCTACTCCCCCCTCCACCTGAAATTCAAAAAAATACCGATAGACAAAGAAACGAAACATTATATGCGCACATACAAGCCCATAACAGAATACGGCGGATGGGGCATAAAATGGGGCCCAAAAGGCAAAGTATACAATGTGAGCGGCAATCTCGGGGTTCAGCTGGAATTCAAAAATGGAAAAAAACTACTTCTCGGCACACAAAAGCCCCAGCAGCTAGAGGGCGCAATCCGGCAATACCTTGAAAAAGAGCGTGCCTAAAACAGTAAAGAGTCAAGAGCGCAAACAGACATAATGCCCTAAAATGGGGGCGCTATACAAACAAGATTCCATTAACTCCATCTAAAAAAGAAAGACAGGGGGTTCAGGTGCTTTGCACAGGTAGTTATTCTCCTAATAATTTTTTATCTTTTTTAGATCGTATTTTTTAATGTCTTTAAAGATAGGAGGTGCAATGAAACTCCGATTGCAATAATCAGAAGTATCAATTTAACTAAGGGGCTTGAGATAACAAATGAGATTGAATATCCTATTGTCAACCATAAAAGAGTTATAGTGACTAACTTGGTTTTGATTGTAATTGCCCTATGCCGGATATAATTTGATATGTATTTTCCCAGTAGTCTGTGATTTAATAACCAATGATACAATTTATTTGAACTCTTTAGATAACATGTTGCTGCCAATAGCAAGAAGGGTGTAGTGGGTAAGAGCGGTAGAAATATCCCTAATGTTCCAAGCATTACAAAAATAGTCCCTAAAATAATTAAAATTGAGTTCTTAACCATAAAAATAGTTAGAATAGATTCATATTAAAATCTTTAGTATTATAAAATTACAGCCGATGTTTGAACACGACCTGTAATTTAGCAACCCCTGAGCCTCGCACTTATTGACTCGCTTAACTCGAATTGATTAGAACTTAAGCATAACTCTTTGCCAGTCCTTCGGGATGTTACACTTCTGGTTCGGTTTTTCTTTCAGAAAAACGAATATAACGAGCAAATATACGGCAAAATTTCTTGCAGAAATTTTTCACAGATTCGCCTGCGGCGAACTTCGCATATTTGCATCAGTTATACTTCGAAAGCACATCAAATCATTGATTATACGATCAATTATATCTTCCGCGACCCTGAGGCTTTCTACTGTCTCTGTTACTCCTGCTATTCCTACTGCTCCCGCCGGACCCGCCAAAACGTCCCGAACCACCGGAACTTCTTGAGCCCTCAGAACCCCCTGAACGGTTATTGCCGCCGGAATCTCTATGGTTCCTGGATCCTCCGGAACCCTCGGAACTTCTCGAGCCTCTGGATCCGCCAAAACGTCCTGAACCGCCTCTCCCGCGATCAGGTCTGTTCGGCTTATCCATCACCTTGATTTTCACCCTCTCAACATGAGGCGTCTCTTCTCTGTCAACCTTCAGTGAGCGGTCACGCATAACCTTGGTAAAATTGTCATAATCCCTTTCAGAAAGAATATTTATCGCCTTGCCTTCCTCACCGGCTCTTGCAGTCCTTCCGATCCTGTGGATATAGGTCTTGCTTTCCCGCGGTATATCATAATTATAGACATGCGAAACACCTTTGATATCAAGGCCCCTTGCAGCGACATCTGTGCATACCAGCACATATACCCTCTTCTGTGCATTAAACTGCTTCATGACACGGGTCCTCTTATCCTGTGAATACCCGCCATGTATAGCAAGAGCATCAATCCCGCAATTCTTAAGATTACTTGCAACAAAATCCGTATTCCTCTGGGAATTGCAAAAAACCATGACCATCGCAGCACTTTCTTCCTTCAGCAGATGCACAAGCAAAGAGAACTTCAGGTTATCAGGCACATCATAATACACCTGCTCAAGCTTGCTGGAATCAATATAAGACTCCACAGACACCTCAACAGGATCCCTCATATATCTCTGGGCAAGCCGACCCACATCCCCTGATATCGTAGCTGAAAACAAAAGCGTCTGCCTCTTTTTCGGGCATTCCTTAGTAATCTTCTCAACATCCCTGACAAATCCCATATCAAGCATCCTGTCAGCTTCATCAAAAACAAGAATCTTGACGCGAGTCAGGTTGATGCTCCTTCTTGAGATATGATCAAGAATTCTTCCCGGCGTACCCACCACAACATCAGCAGTTTTCAGGTCCCTGAACTGCGGGCCTATTGCAACACCGCCATAAACAGGAACAACTTTCAGTGGCTTATACCTCGAAAAACCTCTCAAAGACTCCGCAACCTGCTCAGCAAGTTCACGGGTAGGTGTCAGCACCAATGCCTGGATACCACTGCCTTTAGAACAATTCTGGATGATACCGGAACCAAATACCAGCGTCTTACCGGACCCTGTCGCAGATCCTGCAACAACATCCCTTCCTTCAAGAACCAGAGGTATTGCTTCCACCTGGATTTCACTTGGTTCAGTAAATCTCTGCTCATCTATTGATTTTATTATCGGCTCAATAAGGCCTAACTTTTTAAAACATTCCATAATCTATCACAATTCCATATACTTAAGTAGAAACAGTCTGACATATTGCAAACCGCACAGCACCAAGCCACACAGTCACAATTTAAACATAATATCTTATATTATGAACAAATATCTTATTTTATAAACAATCTAGTAAATTTCACTCAACCACTCATTTTGGATAATCGAGAAAAAATATCTAAACAACTGTTTCCCTTTATTTCAAACGTAATTATAGAACATTAACTTTATAAATACAACACAAAAATAACAAATATATATAACAAAAAACCTCCAAAAAACAATATGGAACTCCAAAACACATGCCAAAAATGCGGTCAATGCTGCACCACCCAAAAAATACCCCTAAACCTCCTGGACATATTCAATATCAGCACCCATCTAAACATCACCCCCGAAAGATTCGTCCAAAAATACCTGAAACTAACAGATCAGCAAGGCGAAAAAACTTACATAATAAACCAAAACCCATGTCCCTTCCTAAAAGACAACCTCTGCTCAATCCACAAGGTAAAGCCAACAGCCTGCAAAATAACCCCCTGCCCAAAAAATCCAGAATACAACAAAATAAAAAAGACATACGGAACAACAACACTCAACTTCCTAATAAATTCAAAAAAAGACATGCTGATCCACTTCATCAGCGAAGAGCACACAGGTTACTATCTAAAAAACCACAAGAAATTCAGACAATCTACAGCAGAAAAATACAAAGAACAAATAGAAAAAGACCTCAAAAACAAGCTCCTCGCACAAATCCTCCTAAAAAACATAATAAAGCTAAGCATACACCCCCAA
>DAOVYR010000027.1 GCA_030635525.1 Candidatus Nanohalarchaeota archaeon
GATGCTATTGGTGACGCTATGCATAAGGATGGGGTTTTGGATGCTGTCATGGTTGCGCCGGATCTGGGGGCGCAGGCGCGTCTTGATATCTCCGGGTTTTCGAAGAAGAGGAATAATTCTTTTGATGTTGAGCTGTCGGGGCATGAGTCTCTGGAAGGGAATATTAAGGGGAAGACTGTTGTTGTGTGGGATGACCTGATTGAGACCGGCGGGACGATGTGCCGGGCTGCTGAGAGTTTGCGTAAGATGGGGGCTAAGAAAGTGGTTGCGGCGGCTACGCATGGTGTGCTTCTGAAGGGTGTTGAAAGGATTAATGGGGCTTATTCTAAGTTGTATCTTACTAATACTGTTGATACGAAGTATGCTAATGTCGATATTGGCGGGGTTGTTTTGGATGCGGTTGGGGAGTGATGTTTGGTACTTGAGCTAGTTTGATGCAGTTCCTTAGTCTAATAGGTTCGTACTGAGAGTATGATATAACTTCAAAGCATTTCGATTATTACTTTACAGTCCCAGTTAATGTGAAATTATAGTACTGTTTTTCTTTTATATTTTTCTTTGAATTTTGTGAACTTATTAAACAAAGCTTTATGATTCCAAATCACGTAACCGATAAGATTTAATGCAATAGTTCCTATAATCAACTTCCATTCTATTCCCATATAGTTCAGTAAATAACTAATTCCAATTATTGTAATTGTAAATATTATATAAAATGAATTTTTATCTTGTTTGTCTATGTAATTCCAAAATTTAATAGCTAAATTTTCTCTGAATCTTTCAAAAGCGAAAGATACAATAAAGCTAAAATTCTTCATTGCATATATGCTAAAAAGAACAGTCAAAAATGTAAAAAACAAATCAATATAATTATCATCTGTGAGTATATACATATAGATTATAAATGATGAGATTGCTAAAACAGAGTTTGAAATAAATTATTCAATATTAGAAATCCTTTCTTTAATTTCTATCATAGGGGAATCTTGTTTTTTTGGAAGTGCATGAAATTCTTTCACAGTGTATCACATGTTTGCATAATAATTATGTCAAATCATATTTGAAGTTTTTGGAACTGGTTCTTTTTTGGTGGGGGTAAGTTTCTTGCTTGTGTGTATATGTCGTGTGCCAAAGAAATCTTTATATACAGGCTCAACCTATAATCTGTTATGCCTGTTGATTGTAAAATCTGTAATGATAAGTTGCATAAAGGGGGAAATAATCTTGTTCTTTGCGAGCATAAAGGTGGGTTTGTTCACAGGGATTGTTGCTCATCCAAGTGCAGCATGCACGGGGCTCCATGTTCGCATGCTATCTCAGAATATAGCAAGGTGGATTTAGCGCGTGTATCTCCTGAATTGTTTGCCCTTCTTGACTGAAGTTTCGGATTATAGTTAAGGTCGTAACAAAATAGACAAACTTACCCAAAAACCAAGAGACTTTAATCTATCCGGGTGAATCTCCGATTCACTGGATCCTAAAAATCGTAGATTTTTAAGGATATGGAAAAGCCATTAGTCCAAATAGTTATGGCTTTTACTATATTTATAAAGTTGATTGTCTAATTACGCAGTTGATACTATGGAAATTACTGAGGCGCTTGAGAGAGCGCATAAGCAAAAGGACATTGATGAGAAACTGGAGGGAAAATGCTTCTGTTCTGCGCTTTCGTTTCTGGAGGGGTGGAAAACCGGTTCGTGGGAGTTGAACTTTTATGATGAGAGTGCTCACAAGATTATGTCTGTCAGCGTGGGTGATGAAGCGCAGATAAAAGATGAAGGGTCGCCTTTCAAACCAGAGGGTTCACAGATACATACTATTGAAATTTCTAATCTTTCGGTGACTGCAAGTCGTGCGCTTGATATCGCTAAAGAGTATTATGAAAATAATTATAAGTCTCTTGAGGTACAGAGGCTGTTTTTTGCGCTGCATGGCGCAAAGGCACCATACTGGGTCGTCAGTGTGATTACAAAGAATCTTGCGATTGTTGCAATTAATGTTGATGCTCATGATGGTAAAGTATCGGCTAAGGTGCATCAGTTTGGGATGGGTAAGAGTAAGAAGGCTTGTTGAGGGTTGCTTTTTATATCTGCATATTCAGAATTATGGTTATGAATGTTATTGGCGTATGCGGTCTTGCGCGTTCGGGAAAGGATACTGTTGCGGATTATATTGAAGCCAAGTATGGGTTTCAGAAGTTTGTCATGAGTGATGTTCTGCAGGATGAGCTTGTCCGGCGCGGCAGGGATGTTTCTAAGAGGACTATGCTTGAGCTTGGAAATGAGCTTCGGGAAGCGAAGGGTACGGATGTTGTTGCGCAGATGATCTATGAGCGCTGCCACGGTTCCGGGAAGGTTAGTGTTGTGGGTTTTAGGAGCCCGGCTGAAGTTGAGTTTTTTGAGAAGAATGCGGATGAGTTTTTTTTGCTTGAGGTCCGCGCACCAAAAGGCTCAAGGGTTGCAAGGGCTGATGCGATTGGTAAGGATGATGTGTCTTTGCGGGATCATGATGATGTCATCAATAAAGGGCTTGACGGGGTCTTTTCAATGGCTTCTGCTGTCATAAATAATGATTCTACGCCTGATGAGCTGCATCTGCGGGTGGATAAAGCGATGAGAGATATTGGGTACGGGCGATGATCGAGTGATTGTTAAGATGCCTGTGGCTGATGATTTTAATTTGGCTAATATCATCAGGTTTAAGCCGTTTTTCTTTTTTTTTGGTGAGGCACCTGTAAGGACTGTCTTGTATAAGGAGAAGCCGGTGGTCCTTGAGTTCTTTCAGGACGGGAGTTATCTGGAGATGAAAATTGACGGCGATGTTGATGCAGAGGGTGTTGAGTTTCTGAAGCAGAGAGTTTCATATTGCTTTGGGATTAACGAGGAGTTTTCTGATTTTTATACTATTGTGCGTGATGATAAGGTGCTTAATTGCCATTATGATTCTATATATGGCAACAGGCTGCTTTCTGCTTTTTCTGATTTTGAGGCGGCGGTATGCATCATATGTTCGCAGAATGTCAGTTTCAGGCAGTATAAGGCTATGGTTGGAAAGATTGTTGACGCTTATGGGGATGGGGTGTATTTCCCGGAGCCCGGGCAGATTCTTGCGCGGCCGGAGATTCTTTTGAAATGTGGGGTCGGGTATAGGGATAAATTTATTGTTGATATGTGCAAGCATTTCAGGTTCAGGGATAAGACGGATTTGATGAGGATGAGTGAGGTCCTTGGGTTTGGGCCGTATTCTATGGATATATTTCGGCTGTTTCAGTTGAGGGATTATGGGTATTTTTATGTTGACAGGCTGATCAAGAAGATATTTCATAGTGCTTACAGGGTTGATCTTTTGAATGATTTTGAGGTCCGGAGTTTTGCCAAGAAGAAGTTTGGGAAGTTCGGGGGTCTGGCAGAGGTCTATCTGCAGAAGTTTTTGTGCGATAACCGGTGAGGCTGTCCGGGGGAAAATAGCATTTCTAAGGAAGTTTATACCAAGGATTATTGGCTTGGACTTGAGAGAAAGAAATATGGCCAGAAACGGAATGTCTGGCGCGATAAAAAAATCATAGGATATTGGTGAAAATTGGGGTATCCTAAGCTTTTTTATTGTTGAGTCATACTTTATACACAATAAAAAAAATCGCCAGAAATTCGCTATCCCAATCGGAGCAAGCTGCGGGGTATTACGCGAATTCCTAAGCCGGTGATTTTTAGTCTTCCCAAGTGAATTATATCCGCAGCAAGCTGCGGGGTATTGAACCCACCTGGGAATAAAAAAAAGTACAACGCAGTCCTTATTTACTCAACTACTTCAAGCTCTGACTGCTTCGAGAGATTGATCTGCAGGTTGTTGCTCCACTCTGTCACGTATGCGCCTTTTATCTTTATTTTCTTGGCTGCGGAAACTGTTGTTATCTGCTCTTCCCAAAGGCTCAGGTTGATTCTTCCTGTGTCGTCTTCAATGACTGCTGTTGCGACGCTTCTAGGACCGAAGCGCGTGTTTACTGTTCTTGGTTCCCCTACCTCGATTACTGATGCTTCTACTTCAACGTCTTTTGAATCCGCTGTTATTTTTGATATTTTCATATACATTACCTCGCTTTGAATATTTTTTGTTCTCTAAAAGAACCCGTTTTTGGTTGCAGTTTATATTTTATATATTTATCTGCCATTATGATCTGGCTCTTTTTTGTATTATAGTCAACCGACTAATTTTTTATGGTTATGGTTAAGTATGAATCACACATGGTTGACTATTTTGAGCATCAACTCAAAAGCTTCGAACGCCAGTGAGATGATGTGGGAATCCATATACGATTGAAAGGTTCGTGGATTCACTATATATATCTTATCACAACAAATAATATAAAGATATGATTCTAATAAGCATTTGATAATATGGCGAATTTCCCAAATATTAATGATACGAACTATTTTACCAATCGTGCGCTTGATAATGAAAAAGGCGAGCCTACAGGTAAGATTGTCATGTGGCGCATAAGGGGTGAAGAAGAGTTCAGCTATATCCTGAAATGCCCTTTCTGCGGTCATGATCAGGAGAAGAAGGAGCTGTTCCCGAAGAAGCCTTACAGGCCGCGATGTGAGAAATGCAATAAGAGTATAGTGGTTGCAAAACTTAAGATAAAGAAAAAAAAGAATTAATTTTGTCGGGATGTTATTTTTTTCTGGTTCTATTATGTTTTTTCTCCTTCTTAGTTAGATGAGATTATCGTGTTTTTTTGGAACATACAGTATTTATATTGTTTTTAATACTATATTATCGTAGGAGTATGTCAACAACCACCCATCAAATTTAGCGTTTGGGCAATAAAATACTTTTTTGGGAGGGGCGTAATATGAAATATATGTATTTTGATAAGTTTAGTTTTATGTTTGTCTTGTTTGTAGTATCTGCTTTTTTTTGTTTTGTTGTGCCTGCTTATGCTCAGCCAGAGCACGATGACAGTGATCCTGGCGAGGTATTGAGTAATGAGGCTGGTTCCGGTGCGCAGGGCGGGGATGATGTCTCTGATGATGACGGTTCCCGGGCAGATGGCGCAGAAGATATAAGCGACACGATATCTCCTGCATCTGATATGGAGACAGAAGATGAGGTAGTGGAGGATCATGGCGAAGAAACAGGAGAGGAAGAGGACAATGGGGCTGCAGAGAATTCAAATGAGGATAGGGCAGACAGTATTGATGAGTATCCAGAAGCTACAGGTGAAGGTGAAACAGTGAATGATTCTGGCGCTTCCGGTAAAGATGATGCTGAAAGTGTTGATGAGGTCGCACAAGAGGATAGTGAACCCGGGGATGCGCAAAATAATGCGGCAGAAGATGGCAATACAGAATACGCTTTTGCGGATGAGCCGGATGCGGGCTATGAGGAGAATTGTGATGGCGCCGATTGCGCTGATGACTTAAACTGTAAGCCTGATTTGTGGTCTGATGATTCTATATGCTGCAATGCGAATGAATGCGCAGGAGAAGGGAAATGTTTTGCAGAGTATGCATGCGTTAGCGGGCCTGTTAAGTTGTGCTATGAAGGTGGATGGATTGATGTTCTGGATTATGAGATTAACTGTTTTGACGGGGTTGATAATGACTGTGACGGCAATATTGATGAAGAGGACACTGACTGCTATATTTATCATGTGTGCGGCAATGGCATATGCGAAGAGTCTGAAACAGTCAGTTCATGTCCCCAAGACTGCGCCAGGGGCAAAACCATCATCATAAGGAATGATGATATCGGGCCGTGGTGGTCTGTTGATAATGCCATATATCTTACTGATTTTATTAAAAGTAAAGGTGTTGCGCAGACCCTTGGGATAATACCGTTAACCGGCGGCGGTACGATCCGGCTTGAAGATGATCCTGTGCTGAGCAGTTATCTTCGCGGTATAAGCGAGGACCCTGAAATAGAGATTGGAATCAGCGGCCTGACTCATGAGTATAATGAGTTTCTCGGGATAAGCCAGTCAGAGGCAGAGGAAAAGATTGCTGATGCAAAACAGATTATTGCAGATAGTGTGTATGTGGAGCCGGTTACTTTTATGCCGTCGTATTATGAATATGATGAAAGTACGCTTCATGCTGCTAAAAACCAGGGTATGGAATATTTTTCCGCGGGATGGAATGCGATTGATATGGGGCACGGCTTTAGCGAATACCCTAGCGGGCTTTGGAATATACCTGCGACAACGGGTTTTTATGACTGGGGTGCAAATACTTTTTACACTGCCAATGAAGTTGAGGAATCATGCGAGAATGCCCTGGATACGCTTGGAACGTGTGTGATCATATTGTATCATCATACGTTTGTGGATGGCAATAATGATATTGACGAGGAAAAGATTGCATTGCTTGGAGAGGTTCTGGATTGGGTAAAGGATAAAGAGGCCCAGGGTGTGGAGCTTAAGACTATTGGGAAGCATAAGGCGGTAGAGTCGCCTGAGCCAAGTGATAAGTATATTGTCTTCAGGAGTGATGATTTTGCTGCGTTCTGGTCTGTCTCAAGTGCTATCAGTATCACTGAAACACTGAGAGATATGGGTGTGCCGCAGGTGTTGTCTATTGTTCCGACAAATGTCGGCTATAAGCTGGATGATGACCCGGTTATTGCTAACTACCTAAAAGATATTAAAGATGATGCGTCAATAGAGATTGCGCTTCATGGATATGACCATAGCGTACATGAGTTCAGGGACATATCGTATGCAGATGCGACATTTAAGGTCGGTACAGGCCTTGAAATACTTCAAAACGTCCTTGGCATGACGCCGGCTACATTTGTACCCCCATACCATGAGTATAATGAGAATACTTTGCGTACATTAGAGATGCACAATATAGGTACGATATCATCCGGATATGATGATTTTGTCCGCGACAGGGAATTCAGGATAGATGAATATGGCATTTTGCATCTTCCTGTAGCTGCTGAGTTTTATAACTGGTGGGAAAACCGCGCAAATACAGCAGAAGAGATTATAGGCCCGTGCGAGAATGCGATGGAGAACCATAATGTATGTGTGATTATGCTGCATCATCATATGTTCAAGGATGCCAATGGAAATATGGATCCTGCAAAAGTGAAAGTACTCACAGATGTGGCAGATTGGGCGAAGAGTAAGGAGGCGGATGGCAGCGCGAAGATTGCGCTTCTGAAGGATATCGGGATTGATGACTTATAATGAATAGGATAATACTTGGCGTGCTGGCCTTAGCAGGTTTAGGATACATTTTTTTGATTATATGGGGTAATGGTAGCTCAGATCATATTGATATTCACAAATTTAATCTGTTGGGAGATACAGAATCATCGGAGATTGGTGATAATTTGAGAATCCCAAGCATTTTCATTGGCAGGTCATACTTTATACACAATGAAAAACAAAAGATCATTGTGTTTAGAGATGATGATCTCGGACCGGACTGGTCTGTTGATAGTGCAATTTATATTACTGACTTATTCAGAAGCAGAAATGTTTCGCATGTTTTGGGTATTGTTCCTGCAAATCTATATGGTAAAAAACTATCTGATGATTTTGTCTTATACAGGTATCTGAAGAGTATCAAAGAGGATGAATCAATAGAATTTGCACTGCATGGATATGACCATAGTTACCACGAATTTGAGAACATAGAATTAGATGGCTCTTCAGAGAGTGCAGTAAGTAAAATCTCTGCGGGTATAAATTGTATAGAAGATGTTGTTGGCATTACCCCTGTTACGTTTGTTCCTCCTTATGGTGTCTATAATGAGAATACGCGTATTGCGTTGAAAAGCACGGACTCAGTGCGTATCATGTCCGCATGCCAGACGGACATTAAGGAAAACAGAGCATTTAAGGAAGTTGACGGGATATTATATCTTCCTACTACCACGTATTTTTATAACTGGGATAAGGAGCGCTATAATACCCAAGAGGATATTATTAGTTCATGCAATCATGCGTTTGACAAATATGATGTTTGCGTGATTGTATTTCATCATCATATGTTTAAAGGCGATTCCGGGAATATGGATCCGGCAAAGGTTCAGGTGCTCATCGATGTTATTGAATGGGCCAGATCTGAAGAGCAGGATGGAGGAGCGAAGATCATGCTTATGAAGGATATTTCGGGCGAGGATCTGCAATGAGCTTGCGTTTTATTTCCGGGTTGATTTTTGCGGCTGCCGTGTGCATGCTTGTTTTCGCGTACGCAGACAGGCATACTTCCCGTTCGTATGATGATGGCGCTATAGAGAACGATTCATTAAGCACAAGTGTAAAACATACTTTGCCCACGCAGATTCCAGACAATGAAGATACTGCATCCGGCGCTAATCTTAACACGGAAAATGTTTATTTTGTGCAGGTCGATGCAAAGACTGTTGTCAAAAAAGGAGCAGATGCGGTGGTTTCGGATCTGCTGGCAGGCGGCGTCAATACTGTTGCTTTGCAGGTCTTTTCTGATGAGGATATTGTTGGTGTCTACTGGGACTCAGAGATTGCGCCTGTGAGAGAGGATATTCTTGGTGAGTTTGTTTCTGTTGCGCATGAAAACGGGCTTTCTGTGTTCGCGTGGATGACTACTCTTGATATGCCGTGGGTCTATGAGGAGTATCCGGAGATGAGACTGAAGAGGAATGATGGCGGGAAGATTACTACAGATACGGGCTGGTATGATAGAGTCAGCCCCTGTTCGTCTGAACATCGCGCCTATGTTGCTGATGTTTTTACAGAAATTGTACGGAATTATGATATTGACGGGTTTTTGCTCCAGGATGACTTGTACTGGGGCAGTGACGAGGTTTTTGATGAGTTTACCAGAAATGAGTATTTTAAGTATACGGGCCGTGTGTTGACTCTGAAAGCTGCAAAAAGCGATGCATTTCACATGTGGAAGTCCGCGTGGCTGACACTGGTTGTCAAGGAAGTCAATGATGCTGTCAAGGAAGTTGATCCCGGGATTAGGCTTGCGGTTAATGTCTATGCTGGCTGTCCGCTGGATAAGCCCTGGTGCCTTTCGAGTTTCGGGCAGGATTATGATGCGCTTTCCCTGAATTCTGATTATATGGCGATTATGGC
>DAOVYR010000066.1 GCA_030635525.1 Candidatus Nanohalarchaeota archaeon
ACAACGTCGCATGACAAATCGCGCATAGCAACACCAAGATGCTTTGCAACAACGTACTTGAAGCGCGCACTATCAAGCCTCCCGCCAAACCCTATAACCCTGGACGCAGGAAAGCCCAGTGCCTTAAACGCAGCATAATTCATCAGATCCATAGGATTGCTGCACACAACAACAACCGACTCCGGCGCGTACTTCTTAATCCCTACGCAAACAGAAGACACAATCTTCGCATTCACCTTCGCAAGCTCAAGCCGGTCTTTCATGTCTGGCGTGCGCGGCTTGCCGGCAGTGACAACGACAACCGAAGAGCCGGAAATCTCCGCGTACCCTCCGCTACTAACCTCACAATCATTTACGTAAGCTACGGACTGCGCAATATCCATTGCATTGCCGAGGGCAACATCAGCCAAAACATCAACAACAACAACAGAATCCGCAATGCCTCTTTGCGCAATGGTATAGGCTATCTTTGAGCCTAGCTTTCCTGACCCTATGACAGAAACTTTAGTCATCATATTATACCACATCCCAGTATTTGTCTTTGCGGACCATTATCTCTCTTATCTCTTCAAGGACATTCATGTCTGAATCTTTCAGAAGATTCTTGTTCTTTAAAAGTAACTGGTAATCATCTTTGCTCAAAAAGCAAAAGAAAATATCTCCTTCCTTGATATTGCGGCCTACTATTGCGCCCTCCAGACTTACTGCGACCTGCTTGCCGCTTTCGGCGCATGAGACGTTTTTTCCTTTTTCCTGCATTGCATGTACTGTGCCTACTATCTTGCCGTCATTATTGATCAGGCGCACACCATTTTTTAGAGAGCCTGAGAGGATCTCCATACCGATAATCGCCGGCTTTGACTGGCGAAACACAAAGCCCTCCATGAACCTCAGCTTTGCAGGCACGCACACAGATTCAAGTACGCTCTTCTTCTTTTTCTCCTCACATTCAGAAATATACTCCTCATAATCCTCAATAAGCCGGTAAATCACATCACTCTTGAAGACCTTCACTCCTCCGCGCCTTGCAAGCTCTTCTGCTTCATCAAGGACTTTTGTATTGAATGCGAAAATGACCTTGTGCGCATCATCAACTTCCTCCATGCAGACAATATCCTTCTTATTCACAACACCTATTTCTGCTCTCTTGATCTTGATGTCTTTTTCCCGGAACATCTTGACAATCGCCTCAAGACTCCCTAAGGCATCTGCCCTTATAATCACACCGCAATCATCTGTCTTAATCTCAACCTCATCAATCTCTTTTTGCACCTCGCGCTTAAGCTCATCAGCATCATCCATACATCTTGCAGACATTATCGGAACTCCTGCAACAACAGTATCAAGCCCGGGTGCAGAAATCTTCACGCCGCTTGCAGCAGCAACAGCATCCATAGAAATAAACTGCTTCTCAACCCTGATCTCCTTCATAGGCTTAGTCTTGAACAGCGCCTTCACTTTCGTGCAGATCGCACCGTCCGGATGGCCTATGACAAGCACATCCCCCTTCTTCACAATCCCGTCATAAAGAATGACATCAATAGTCATCCCAAGCCCCTTGACCTCCTTAACCTCAAGCACAGTCCCCTTGCCATGACCGCAAGGGTCAATCTCAAGCTTTTTTTCAAGATACTTCTGCACGAGCCCGCAGAGCACAGTGAGAAGATCAGCAATGCCCTCTGAAGTATTTGCAGAAACAGGCACAATCGCAACACCTTTAGTAAAATCACCCAACCTGTCAAACCTGTCAGTTGTAATCCCCTGCTCATGAAGCTCACCTATTAGCTTATAGAGCTTCATATCAAGATCTTCGCGCACATCCGGTCTCTGCTTATCATAAGTATCTGCAAAGCACATCTTCTCATGGGGTATCCACCCGGATATCTTGTCTATCTTGTTTGCTGCGATAATGAAAGGAGTCTTATACTGTTTTAAGATCTTTATGGATTCTACAGTCTGGGGCTTAATGCCCTCAGTCACATCAATGACAAGAATAGATATATCTGCAAGCATCCCGCCGCGCTTCCGGAGCAAAGAGAAAGCAGCATGTCCCGGCGTATCAACAAAAAGCAGGCCCGGCAGCTTGACATCAATCCCGTACTTTTTCAGAAGCTCACCGCATGACCTGATAAGAACATCCTTTGGCACCTCTGAGGCACCGATATGCTGCGTGATACCGCCTGCTTCTCCTGATGCCACTCTTGACTGCCTGATAGAATCAAGAAGCGTGGTCTTTCCATGATCCACATGCGCAAGAATAGAAATTATCGGCTGCCTTATATGCATATTATCCACCACTGTTAATTAATAGCTGAATGTACAATCTATGAGAATTATAATTTTAAATAATGTTGTAGTGTCAACGGGAATAATGGCTTTGGAGGCGCAGATATGACCAAATCATCTAATCATTTTTTCCCTGACCCACTTTATAAACACTTTTGCCTGATAAACATCCTTTTCTGCAACATTTTTCGAAGTCTGGACTGCCCGGTACCCATGCCTGTGCCTCTCGTCGAGAAGATTCTTCAGGATCATAACCTTATTCTCATTTATCTTCATGCCTGCCTTCTTATGGATTGTGATTGCCTCAGAATGATCCCGTGATGCTTTCTCTTCAATAAAAAAAATCGTAAAAGCATCATTTGCAGCAATAACCGCATCACCTGCACCAACAACCGCTGCCTTGAACCTCCCTTTGATTATATCATCTCCTGAAGACTCAATAAACTCTTCTGCATCTTTAATCCTTTGAAATGCGCTCTCTTTTGCTTCCTGTTTCATCTTATCATCTCACTAATGCTATCTCCCTTAAGGACAATTCCCGTTTTGGCTAAACTCAAAATTGCAGGCTCATTTTGCATATAAAGCCTCTTAAATTCCCTCGTGGTGATTATATCGATCGTAAGTAACATGCCTTTATTCAAAAATGTAGAAGATATCTTATCTACTATAATTGCGCACTTCTTTTCAAAAGAGGCATTCTTTGCCACAACCATAACATCAATATCACTATTAAGCCTTTCAGAACCTCTTGCATATGAGCCATAAAGTATTACTGATGACACATAATCGTCGGGAAATGACTTTGTTATTGATTTTTTAATATATTTAAACAATTCATCTTCCATCCTAAAAATCGGCATAATAATTTCACTCACAAAAGCACTTTTCTCATTCAACATAAATAATTTTATCTTGCCTTTCCTGTTCACAATAATCAGGTTATCATTCTCAAGCTCATTCAATATTTTGGATATAGCGCCTTTATTGACATTCATGTCCCGTGAGAGCTCAGTAGTATTAAACCACCAGCCTGTGTGCCGTGATATCTTCTTCAAAACCTTTATCCTGCCCTTGCTCCCGAAAATATTTTCAATGAGTTGCATTTTTGAAACACCCGTTTCTTTTTTGAAACCAAATATCAAAATACGGACTTCCGAAATATATAAATCTAATGCCAAATATCTCCTGTCAGTCCAAAAACAAGCCAAAATCTCTACTTAATCTGCAGACGGTTCTTCCAGAACTCGCATACCATCTCAGTCTTCTGGGAAGCCATCCCGGTATACAACTCCGGATTGAAAAGAATCTCTTTCTCAGCATCAGAAAACTTGTTCAGGTAAGGTTCAAGCTCATCGTCAATCTCCATTACATCGCGCAATCCTGTCTCTTCTTTCTCTGCCTTCAGCGTAAGCTTCCTCACAAACTCATGCGCATCAGGATGCCCGTGCAATGCAAGGAGCATATACAATGGCTCAGCCGCAACCATCTCTTTGCTCATATCAAAATTCATTTCAAGATTCTCACGATCAACCACGAGCCTCTTCGACACATTCGAAAGCCGTACAACCGATACATAAAAAGCAGCAAACAACTGAGGGATGAACCTCTGCGATGCAGAATTAGTAAGATCCCGCTGGTGCTCGGAAATCTCATCAAGATACGCACAAACCATAGATGGCATAAACGCCTTATACATGCTCTTCACATTCTCAAAATTGATCGGGTTTCTCTTATGCGGCATAGTAGACGACCCCACCTGCTCTGAAGAAAACTCCTCTTTCACCTCAGCGATTTCAGTCCTCTGCAGATTCCTCATATCATCAGAAAAATTAGCAAGCACAGCAAACGCAGAAACAACAGAATGCATCAGATCAGTCATAGGCTCAGGCGCCGCAATCTGCGTCGAATGAAGCGCAGGCTTAAGACCAAGCGTTTCCAGAAGATTTTTCTCAAACTCAACGGGGTTCTTAAAAAAAAGTGAAGATGCATTATAAGCGCCTACAGCCCCGGATATCTTCCCGCGAAGAGCGTCTTCTGCACTGATTATCGCCTCAATCCGCCCACCGAGGCGGTTGATATAAGATGCCATAGTAAACCCGAATGTAATCGGCTCTGCATGCTGACCGTGAGTCCTTCCGACCTGCAGGGTATCCTTTTCCCGAAGCGCAATCTCAATCCACGTCTTCTCAAGCTCAAGAAGCGCAGGCAAAAGCACTTTCTCACAAAACTTCTTGTAGCGCAAAACATTAGCAGTATCCACAACATCATAAGACGTCAGCGAAAAATGAACAAACCTACGCGCCTTTTTGGACACCTTTGCCCTGATGCAGTTTGCAAGCGCCCGGATATCATGCTTGATCCGGTCTTCCTCCTTGTACACTTCCGTAGCAGTCACCTTATCGCATGCTTTTGAGATGTCATCTGCAATCTCTTTTGAACATATGCCTTCCTTTGCAAGTGCCTCTGCAAGCGCCGCTTCCACTTTCAGTTTGTATATTATGTATGCATTTTCTGACAGATACGGCTCAAGCGCATCCTTGACCTTCCTGTCGCGCCCGTAATACCTGTAATCAATCGGGGATATATTTTCAAATAAGTCCATCTCAAAGCACCGCCTTTTTAATATCGTCCTTTGTTGCCCTTATATGCTCATCCACTTTTTGGGATAGTTTTTTGTCTGTGAGTGAGATGATTTTTACAGCCGCAACTGCTGCGTTCCCGGGACCAAGAACAGTCATGCAGGGCGCACCGGAGGGCATCCGAAGGCTTGAGTGGATGTCTATCAGGTATGCTGCCTTGTCTTCTATCGGGGGACATGCGATTACAGGCTTTACTGTATTTGCGGCTACTGTCCCGGAAAGGCCGTTTGACATACCTGCCACGGTAATAAATACCATGTCATCATGCTTCTTTTCTGATTCTTTTATGATATCAATCACTAGCTCTGGCGTCTTATGCGCTGAGGCGACCCTGTACTCATAGCGCATCTTAAATTCATCAAGCGCATCGCCAATCTTCTTGCAAAAAGGTAAATCCTTTTTAGATCCCATCAAAATAACAATCATCTTCAATCACCACACCAATATCTATTATTATAATGAATATTTGCATAAAAAGATTTATATAAACATCAAGTGAACTCCCAAAGAAGTGCGGTTACCGCAAAATATCTGCTTGTCCGCCACAAAATCAATAACTTTAAATACTATCGTATACAAAAGCATACGTATGTATGATAAAGTAAACATGACCGAAACACATGTGCAGGTATTGACCCTTTTCACAAAAGGCTACAATAAAGAATATTACATCCGCGAAGTCCACAAACTCCTGAAAATAAGCCCGAGAACAGCACAGATAATACTGGACAACCTGGAAAAAAAGACCGTCCTTGAATCCAGAACAAGAGGCAAAATCAGGCTATACAAACTCAAAAACACCATGTTTGCAAAAGAATATCTCTCACTTGCCGAACAATACAAAAAAATTTCATTTCTGAAAAAGAACTACTTGATCAAAGAGATTATTGAAAAAACAATCCCTTGCATAAAAGGAATTGGAATAATTTTCGGAAGCTATGCAAAAGGCATACAAAAAAAAGATTCAGACCTTGACATATTTGTTGCAGGCCATTATGACGAAGACAAGATAGCCCATATCTCAAAATTGTATGGGATAGACATAAGCATAAAGAACTATCCGGAGAAATTATTCAGGAAAAACATAAAAAAGGACATACTCTTAAAAGAAGTACTTGAAAACCACATAATTATTTGCGGGTGCGAGGACTTCATAAACACAGTAATGGGATAAAAATGAATCAGATCAGATGGTGCTTAAGCAAGAAAAACGGTCTTGAACTGATAGAGCCAAATGACAACTTACGGGAAGCGTACCAAAAAAA
>DAOVYR010000008.1 GCA_030635525.1 Candidatus Nanohalarchaeota archaeon
CTGAACACAGAGAGAAGCAAAATCAAGATTTTTGCGATCCTTCATCAGAAGACTGATATCATCTCTGGAAAGTGCCCTAAGCGGGCTGATAACAACAGACTCCTTATCCATTCTAAGCATAATCCTGCTGCGCAAAAACGACTGCGGCGTAATTGAATGAAAAGATTTCCTGTAATACCTGCTGTCCTTCTTCCTGACAACATAGCCTGCACTTATCATCCCTTCCTTTAGACCATCTATAGGACACTCAAAAGTAAATGTATCGGACACAAATGAAAAAACAACAAAAAGCACAAGATACACAAATCCGATAACCATAGAAGTAGCCAAAAGAACAAATTCAGAATAATAAATGCCAGCCAACACTGTAATAATGGCAGCATTCCGATACCTGAAAACACCGTAAGAATCAAGCCTTCCAATACCAATCATTTTGCCTGCCCATGACAAAAAAAGAAACCCGAAAAAACTTCCGAAAAAAAGCAAAAACCAGTTACTTATCCCTGAAGCCATCATAAAAAAAGATATGATTAAAACAGAATAAAACACATCTCTCATCCTATAAAACAGACCGGCAACATGGCGCGAAAAACGCAAAAAACCAGTCCTGACCGAATTTCTGAAAGATACCCCAACAACATACAAAAAAAGAAAAAGAAAAACGCAAAAAATCATGAACTCAGGCATCACCCTCACAGGCATCACAAAAAATGAGACCGAACAAAACAGTACATAAACCAAAACCGATTGGATATCAAAAACTCTAAGAAATCTGAGAATCAGGACAAACACAAAAACCTTCAAAAAATATTCCACAATCATGTTTTCAACCGCATCCACATTTCAAAGACACTCCTATACACAGGATCATCCATCTTTTCAAAAATATAGTCAAACATCATCTTATTGACCTTGCAATCAAAATCAAGCGGAGTTACCGGCACGACACTGCCAGTGCGCGCGTATGACTTGCACATGCATATATTGCAAAATGCGGCATAGACACACGTATCGCAAAGCGGCTGAAACTCTTTCGTATTCGCACGAAACTGGATAGTATTCAAAAAAACATCCTCATAACTGCTCGACATAACATTACCCAGCTTAAACAAATCATTCTTCTTTCCCAAGTCACACGCATAAACAGACCCATCCAGATAGAACGCAAATTGCGTAATACCGGCACCGCAGGGCCGTCTCATACACATATCACATCTCCTGTCAGTAAAGATACTCAAAAGCATACTCTGCACAGCCGAATCATAAAATACCTTGCCATCCATCGAAAGTTTCACCATATAATCCAGTGCCTTCTTCCAGAATTCAAAATAATCCCTGGGCTGCATCAAAAGCCCGGCATCATCCCTCCCCCTGCCAACACCATACACCGGGCGAAACATAATGCGCTTCGCACCTGCCCTCATATACGCATCCACAATAGATTCTGGATTATACTCAAGAGAAATAGACGTAATCGTCGGAAGAAAATTTAACCTTCTGCCGCGCGCAGAAAAAAACTCAACCCACCTCATAAGCACATCATAAGAGCCGCTCCCGTCACAAAAAGACCTTTGCCTGTCATGAATCTCCTTTGGACCATCAAGAGAAGTGCAAAGCCCTATATCATTATCCAGAACAAATTCCGCAATATCTTCAGTCATCACAGTCATATTAGATACAATAACTTTAGACTCAACAACCTTGCCGCAATCCCTCATCTTCTTATCAAACAATTTCAGAAACTTCTTTAATGCATCAAAACGCAGGAGTGTCTCACCGCCCTGGAACTCAAGAGCGATATGCTTTTGCGGCATGCCGGCAATAAAATCTACAATCGCATCCATTACATCATCAGACAATTCAGGTGAATCCATACGCGAATCAGAATGGCAGTATTTGCATGCTAAATTACATTTACTGGTAAGATACACAATGCATAACGGCCTTGAATCAGCAAGATGAAAATATTGCATCCGGTATGAATCCACAATGCGCTTCACACCATCTTCTGTAAGAACAATGCCTTTCTCCTCAAGTTCGCGCAAAAATATCTTATCACTGGCAAATTCCCCTGCTTCAAGCTTATTGAACTGTTCGCCTGAAAGAACAGACCATGAACCATGAGCAGTAGTCACTAGATACTTCCCATTCGCAAGTTTTCGTGAATAATACTCATTCATCACTGTTTCCATATCCAAATCAACAGATGCAAAAGACATAACAGACACAACACAAAGATACGCCAGATAATATATTCAATTAATAATAGAGCAGACATTTAAATCTTAATGAATCACTGAAGTATCGGTCTCAGTTCATCATAGCCAAACTCCTTGAAATAACTATACCATGTACCGGGACACTCACCAAGATACTTGCAGCCACCGCAGGCATCTACTGTACCACGTTCCTTTGTAAGGTTGCCTTCAACCCTCTCATCCCTCGGGTCCTTATACATGACAATTGACTGGTCCGGGCTGATAAACTTCCTGTACTTCTCTTCAAGAAGGCAAAAAGGCATGTATATAACAGATACGTGCAATCCATACTTCAGAGAAACATCAATCGCCTTCTGGATATAAGGCGCAGATTCTGTATGTTTTACTTTAAGCGCCTCTTTATTGGCACCTGCTGACCCCAGAAGATCCATGGTGTCAATCCCAACAGCCCGGCACTCAGGGAAAGTCTGGGCCACAAACTCCACAAACTCAGGCACAAGCTTATAATTCAACTTATTTACTATGATCTTCGGAATCACAATCATCTTATACTCAAGCATATTTCTTATCCCAAGCACAGTCTCATTGAAACTTCCCGGACGCCGCGTAATCATATCATGAATGCCCGGTTCACAGGAATGGATTGGCACAAGCACACAAACAGGAGGAAACGCCGCAACCTTTGCTGTAAAATCCATATTGGAAAATCTCCTCCCATTAGAGAGAAGCACCTTTGTAATCTTAGGACCCTTTACAGACAAATATTCAATCAGGTACAGAAAATCATTCCTGAGTGTCGGCTCCCCGCCGGATAATTGTATCGTAAGTTCCTCATTCTCAATAATCCTGTCAAAATACGCTATCATATCTGATGTACTCATATTTTCATGCTTTTCAGAAACATTGGCAACACACAGGATGCAGTCATTATCGCAGCTAAATCCAAGACCGCAATAGATACTGCCCTTCAACTCCAATTGCTGCGAACTACAATCATGCATAACACTTATCACCTGCTAATATAACCAAACAAGAATTACTGATACCCAACCAAAAACAGAAAAAATAATCAAGTTGACGATGCATCATGGCTCCAACTCCAGCTCCAACTCCATGTCCAACACCAGCACCATGACCAGTTCCAGCAATGATTTTTCCATTGGCTGTCATCAATCTGGGGACCAATCGCACTTAAATCAGTATCTTTTATCTCCCCTGCAGCATCACAACTAATCGCATTCACTTCATGCTCAATCGCGCTGATAAATGCCGCTACAGAACCAAGCATTACAAGGCTGTTAACAACACCTGTCCTCTCATTGCCTGCAATTTTAAAAATATCACATTTCTTTGTCTTCTTCAGTCTTTTTATTTTGTCATGTATACTCATAACAATCAACCCTCTGTAAAATAACCTAAACTATAACTATAATTGTATAACAATTAAATTATTACACAACCACATATAAATTTATATCGCAAATAAATAAAACTGATGGCAAAAAAAATACAATATTCTATTGGCTACAATCAGGACATAAAAATGCTTGAATTTCTGGACAGTTACACTGAGCATATTGAGAGTATATACTTCCCGATGCCTGAAACGTATCTTCCAAGCGGGAGAAACATGCCTTTTGAAAAAGGCTATCATAAGAATATAAAAACAATCATCAAAAAATGCGCAGACATTGGTATCGGCTCCCAGATCCTCCTCAACGCAACCTGCGAGGGCACATCATGCGCAAACACCTTACATATGAAAAAAGTAGTAAATTACCTCAAAACCCTTTCAGGTACTGGCCTGAAAAGCGCAGCCATAACAAACCCATTTTACATAACGGATATCAAAAAAGAAATACCCGAACTAGAATTGCACTCATCAATCAATTGCTATACCTCAAACATTGAGCAGGCTCTGTACTTAAAAGACATGGGTGTAGATGTGCTGACAATAGACAGGGATATCAACAGGGACATCGGGTTGATAAAAAGGATTAAAAAGGCAACAGGTCTGAAAATAAAACTGCTTGCAAACGAAGGGTGTCTCAGCAACTGCCCGTTCAGGAAGATGCATTTTAATTCACTTGCGCACAGGATTCCTGACAAGCCCTTCCTCGAGCGCTCATGCATAACAGTCATATCAAAAGACCCGAAAAAAATATTTCGTATACCATTCATAAGGCCGGAAGACATAAAACACTACAGGCCATTCACAGACTACTTCAAGCTCGCTACAAGAACATTTCCCACATCACAGATAGAGATAACCCTGAAAGCATATATAAACGAAGAACACAACAGTGACCTTCTGGACATCATCGACATGACAAGCATGAAATGCTATTTCACATTCATAAACAATAAAGTCCTTGACAGCCTGAACTTCTTTGAAAACATGCAAAAATGCACACTTGACTGCAAAAAATGCGGTTATTGCGAAACACTCCTGAAAAAAGCAGCAATATTAAACACCGGAAACAAAAGCCCAAAATGCAAAAAATGCGAGATATACTACAAGATTATAGAGCCGAACATTTCTGCAAGATAGTAGATGCACAGGAATATATATCATCACAACGCCTCAAACCGGTCCCTGATTTTACTTATCAAGCTACCCGTTAATTTACCAATATAGGATCTAATCTGAAACACAAACTCTTCTGCATCAGTAACCATACACACAGCACTATCTTCATCAATTGCACTCCTCCTCTTGTCTGTAACGTAATACTGCGCATCAATCCGCTCTTTCTTGGCATCAGCTAACACTTTCGCCAAATCACTAAGCCGAAACAACTCATCCAAAAGCATAATTGCGGCAGCATGATTTTCACACTTGATACCGCACCTGAAGAACAATGATAAAGTTGCATTATACATTGCATAATATGCCTCACTTACAGCATTCTCATAAATCTCTTCCCTCAAAAGAATCTTGGATGACTTCAGGCAATTCCCTGACTTCAATAAATACGCTTCACATACTTCAACTGACTCCTCAATCAATTGTAATTTCCGCTCTCTTTTCAACTTACTCAAAAAACCCACTTTTTTCATAATATTGCTCAACCCCCTTAACAATTACATGATTCTTTATTATCTCCTTAATCAATAATGAATTCACATTGAAAATACCTATCTTTACACTCAACTTTGAATGTATCATCTCAATTTGCTTTTTAACCTGTTTATCACTTGTCTCAACATAAATGTCAATATCACTATCCTTTTTGGGATTGAATTTAGCATAGCTGCCAAATAATATAATCAGGGAACTATCACAAACATTTATAATCTCAGAAAATATCGGTTCTAATAATGGATAATTCTCTATAAGTTTAAGGAGTTTATAATTCTCTGCGCTGAACACATATTTCCTCGCGCATAGATTTTTTTTAATAAAATATATTTTGTTTTTTCCTGATATTTTAAAATCAAGAATGTTCTTTTTCTCTAAATCAGATAATGCTCTTTGCACTGAAGTAAGCGGAACATTCAGGTGCTTTGATACCTCTCTTCCATGAGCATCACCTCTCAGTAATCTCAATATGATTTCAAACGCCAAAACGATTCTTTTTTGGTTCATGTGAACCATTTTAGACTCGAAGATTTATATATTTTACGCAGGCAGAAATTCAGCAACTGCCACAATTATCTGTTACTTTCGCTGAGGACTCCGGCTTTTGCCCTGTCTTCTCACCACCCTTCTCCTTTGCAGTGACTGACGGCATCATGCTTCTGAGTGCAGCGCCAATGAGTGCATTTCTTGTATCGGCATATCTTCGCGCCTGCGTCTCTTCCACATTCGCATGAATAAGTTCCCTGAAAAAAGCAGATGCAAGTTCCTCGAGATCAGAATGTGACGCATCATCTTCCCTCTTTGCCCTGATTGTCACAAAAATAGTCGAAAGAGGGTCGCCATCAACAATAACATCAAAATCATCTATAAACCTGTAAGATGCTCTCATTACTACGGTCTGTGGATATAATCTTGGACTGAGACTCAAAAGAATACTCTTTTTTTTCTCATTTATCTTTACTGTATGTTTTTTAGAAGCATCACCCTGTCCTGCTCCACTAATGACACTCTCATTAATCAACTCTTCGTTCTTGCCTGATCCAGGGGACCTGCCAACATTATGGCCTTCATGACCTCTTTTATCCATATCATTACATTCACAACCCATAAACATCACATACAATAAATCGAAACATAAATATAATAAATATATGTCTCATATCCCCTCAAGCATCACTCTTGCCGGCTCAATGAACGGGTTATATTCCCGCTTCTTCAGATACAGGCCCAAAGCATTCGAGACCAGGCATATCAATCTTAGCTTTCTGAACCTATGCGCTTCCTCTGAGGTCAGAGGCTTTTCCTTTTCATAACCATCCATTATCCCCCTGAAAAAAAGTCCTTTTGCCCACGGCATACTTGCATACGCCAAATCAAATATCGGATCCCCCCCGATTATACGCCCGGGGTCCAGAAAGTATATTTTGTCCTTTTCAGGTGTGTAAATTAGATTATTATATCCTACATCTCCATGAATCAGTTTCGGATTTTGGATGTCCATCATTTTATCGTGTATGGCGTAATCATAGATTCTATCTATTTCTTTTTGTGTGAATAGTTCAAGGGCACATTTATGGCGCTGTCTGATGCCCAGATAATCTTGTAGTGTTTCAATCCAGGTTTTTTTTGTCCATCTACCATCACAATCGACAGATTCAAAGCCACTGACAGCAATATTGTGATGCCTCCTTAGTTCCTGTCCTATCAGATAAGCCCCGCTATACTGCAATTCTTCAGAAATACTGGTATTGATATGTATTCCTTCAATAAATTCCAGAATCTCATACATGTAGCCAATGTCTTTTTTCGAACAGTCAATGTATATTGATTTTGGTACATTGAGTTTATTTTCATATAAATTCTTGCGCCAGAAAGTTTCTGCAAAGAGTCTGTCATTAGTACAAATCTTGATGAGATACTTCTGACCGCTATAATCTGTTACCTGCAGGCAGACACTCATATTCCCTTTTTCAACTACAGTGTAGCTGTTCGCCTTTATTTTTGACTTTGAAATAATTTTTGTAAATATATCACATAAGTTTTCCACTATCCTGCAATGGTCTTCACTTCGTTCCTGCATTTGCTCTCTTGGAGTGTTTTCTGTCATCTGCATCATTTCAAGATAGAATGTTTATTTTTAAATGCTAAAGATTCCGCTATCCTCATTTGAGCGATACGACAAAATCGCATATATATCTACGGATTTTGGCTGTACTCTATTGAGTGCAGTGGATCCGATAAGTCGTATTCCTGTATCATGGAACTGGCGTTCCAAGCTTTTGAGCAAATGCTCAAAATACTCAATAAATTGAGTATAATGGTATGCGGAATCTTTGCATGTCAACAACTTTGGTGATATTTGTGGGCATGCAGGGCATCATGGAAATTACAGTGTATTTTGTCAATTTCCAAGCTCTCTGATTGCGTGATGTTTTTTGTGATGCAATCATAGATGCAGCCTGTCTATTGACCGGCGGTTCTTGACAAATTTAGAACTGGTAAAACCAGCAAGGAGTATAATATTACATATGTAATAGAGCAAGTCTAGATTATTACATCAATTACCTGGACTTATGGGTTAGTTATATTAATCTTTGTGGGTATTTTATTAAAAATATTATAACTAAATAAGTAGAAGTAATATGTATCATTTTTATAAAGATTATTATTAAAGATGTACTGATAGACTGGTGGACAGGTGACCTATATGGTACTAAAAATTGATAAAAACAAATGTCTCTCATGCGCAGGCTGCGTATCGATATGCCCAAAAGATGCGCTCACACTAAAAAATATGGTGCTTGAAGTTGATGAAAACAAGTGCATTGAATGCGCTATATGCACAAGATTCTGTCCTGTCAGGGCATTAAGATTAACTACCAATCTCTAGAAGTGACTGATAATGGAACAAAAATACGACATAATCATTATTGGCGCAGGGCCGTCCGGCACTGTAACAGGGAAACTGTGTGCCAGCAAAGGCCTGAAAGTTCTCATCCTTGAAAAAAGGCCAGAGATAGGGGCACCTAAAAGATGTGCGGAGGGCTTGGGGAAACCTGACCTGGAACGCATAGGATATACCGGCAAAGAGCGCTTTGTCACACAGAAAATAGACGGCGGTATTTTAATCACCCCAAACGGCGGGACAATCGACTTGCCGCCAGGACCGGGAGGCTACATTCTCGAGCGCAAGGTATTCGACAAATTCCTCGCATATGATGCAGCAAAAGCAGGAGCGAAAATATACACAAAAGCCCATGTTTTCGACCTGATACGTGTGGGTGGCAAAATCGCAGGAGTAAGACTGATGTACAACGGGGAACAGAAGGACGTATACTGCAAAATCGTCGTCGCAGCAGACGGCGTAGAGTCGAAAATCGCGCGAATCGCAGGACTGCCATCAGGAAACACACCAAATACCATTGAATCAGGATACCAGTATGAGATGGCAAATATCGACATCGCAGACCCGCACAAACTATACACATATCTCGGTAATGAAATCGCTCCCAGAGGATATATCTGGATATTCCCAAAAGGAAGCCATATTGCAAATGTTGGGATAGGCATAGGCAATTGTAATGAAAAGACAGCGAAATATTATCTTGACAAATGGATAGCAGGCAACCCGGGAATGAGCAAGGGCTCTATAATAGAAGAAAACTCCGGCGGGATACCGATTGGTGGTTTTCTTGAGTCAATGACTACAGATAATTTTCTTGCAATAGGCGATGCTGCACATCAGGTCAATCCGCTTCACGGCGGCGGGCTCGCAGAGGTATCATTCTCTGCACAGATTGCGGTAGATGTGATAAATGATGCAATAAAATCCGGCGACACATCAAATAGTGCACTGGACAAGTATAACAAACTCTGGTGGGAAAAAAGAGGAAAAAACCTGAAGAAAATCGAAAAAATAGTGCACATGCTCGAGAAAGTGACAGATTCAGAACTGAACATGGCTCAATCCTCACTCAGCGGTCAGGACATAATTGACCTGACCGAAGGAAAAACGCACAAACTAATCAGGATAATGCTCAAAAATCCCCGGCTTGCAACTTTGGTAAAATATTTAAAGTGAATAAGCTATATTATAAGACTGGGAATTCTTGTGATATTTATGGAACATCAGATAAAACATCTGGGAATCATAATGGATGGCAACCGCAGGTTTGCAAAAAGGCTCATGAAAAACCCATGGCAAGGCCATGACTGGGGCGCAAAGAAAGTCGAGAAAGTACTTGACTGGTGCCTGGAACTAAACATACCACAAATTACATTGTGGTCATTCTCAATCGAAAACATGGACCGTCCAAAAAAAGAGTTTGACTATCTGATGAACATATTTGAAAAAGAATTCCTAAGCATTGTGACCCGGGAAAAGATACATAAAAACAAAGTGAGAGTCAAAGTCATTGGCAGGGTCGATATGCTGCCTGAGCCTGTCCAAAAAGCTATCCAAAAAGCAGAGGATGCAACAAAAGACTATCACGACCATATCATCAGCTTTGCAATCGCCTATGGCGGCCGTCAGGAGATTCTCGATGCCACAAAAAAGATTGCATCAGCTGTGAAGAATCATACAATAGAACCGGAAAATATCAATGAAAATACTTACAGGAAGTATCTATACACAAACGGCACACTTGACCCCGATCTTGTCATAAGAACTTCAGGTGAGCATAGGACATCCGGTTTCCTCATCTGGCAGACAGCCTACAGTGAACTTTACTTTTGCGACAAACTATGGCCTGAGTTTGAAAAAGAAGACCTGATAAAAGCAATTGATGAATATCAACTCAGGGAAAGAAGATTCGGCAAATAAAAATCATGGGATATTGTAGTAAATTGAAGATTTAGTAACGACGTCAACTATACTTTATATGCGATAAAAAACTATCTATTGCGCCGCTTTTTGGTTACAAGAATATTCAGTTTTTCTTTTCCATAGTTTTCCATGATTTTTTTGAATGCTTCTTCAATAATTGTATTATTATCCTGATTAAGACCCCATACTGATCTCATCGGCACAAGGCCATGCCTTCTGAACTCCCGGACTTCAACAAAACCACATTGTTCCAGTATTTCAAGATGATACAGAGCTGTTCTGTGGGATATGCCAAGATGAAATGCCATTTTCTCTGTCTGCATCTTTTTTTTGTCCTGGTGATATAATAAGTATATGATTGCGGCCCTGTTCTCATTTGTGAAAAGAAAGCCATTTATGTGGCTCATGTTGATATACTCCAGCTCCTCTAACTCAGACTTCGTTATCTCAACACGTTCCTGCTCATTAGGGTCCATTTAATCACTCCATTCATTAACCAGAAATTCCTTACAGTGCAGTAAATATCCGGTGTTATTTACTGTAAGTAATGATTGCAGGAAAATTATTTAAATATATCTCATGCATTGCGGCTATTGTTGCTGATTTCACTACAACAGAATGAATACACAACACTGACGTTTATGAACCAAACAACAGAAACAATAGAACAACACAACAACAAAAATAGCAAGAACAATAATACTACAGTAATATACAAGACAATCAGTGCGCTTGAGCAAAGCGCAAGTGACCTAAAATGAAACAGCAGAAACATCACAGTTGTGCGCTTGAGCGCAGCGAGACGCACCTAATCGCCAGTCTTTTATAAGGCTGTCGCTCAGCCTTTCTGAAATCTGGCATTTGCCCTAACAACATTGAACTTCATCCCGGGATGCCTCTTATCAAGTTTGTCCATAACCTCTTTTATTTTCCATCTGACAGACACACGGGTATATGGACATTCCGCAGGCACCGCATCAAGCCCCTTCAGCTTAGCATAAAGCGCTGCTTCCCCTGCCAGCACTCTCGACAAAGGCTTTATCATTTGTATGACAGGCATCTTCTTCGTGAACTGCCCAGTGATAGCACCTGCATCATCTCCATCGCAAAAATAGTCTGAGATTATCGCCTGAACCTCATCATCCATATTGACAGGCAATGCAACCCTGTCCGCTCCAATCCCGCATGCTTTCTTGCCAAGAGCAACAAAACGCAAAGACTGACAGACAGCACACCTATCCAAATCCTCCCCCTTTGACTTGCGCATAATCTCATCCAACGTCATGGCGAACATATCCCTGTACGATACTGTATAAAGCGCAACCTCTGCCTGCCCCGATATCTTTTTTGCAGACCGGATAACTTCTTTGCTGTACCTCTTTATCCCTTCATCCACAACAATCGCGGATATCTTAAGGTCATCACGCTTCTTACTCAGATTACACAGCAGGTAAAGAAGAAGTGCTGAATCACCATCACCGTATATGCCAACAGCAACATGACTCCCGCGTGGTATCTGTTTTTCCATGCGGATAGTTTTCCTCACAGTCCTGTCCACAGAATCAAAAAAGTGCTTCCTGCAGAGCGCACGACCCTCGTATCGCCTGAATATCACTGCTCTCTTCCTGCATTTTGTACACTGCATAAGTTTAGTTCGCGCAGTAATTTTAAAAAGAATATGATGCAAACAAGGGCATCTTAATAGACAGGCACATCTATCACTTTTCCGTCAGGATTTACAAATACGAGATGTACTTTATCCTCTCCGGCAAGAGTAACCTCTAAAGACTTAACAACCTGTCCCTCATAAACATCTTCTCTTATATTTTCAACTTTGTCAACACTTTTACCCTCACTGTTGAAATATTGTTTGATTAACAATTTTAGAGTCTCATCAGTCATTCCGGTATCCGGTAATTCGCATTTATGCGTATCCTTGTTGCAAAATTCCAGATCCTGATTACAAAGGCAATCCTCACAGCAGGTATCACTGTTTTCAAAACTTTCACATACCCCGTTCCCGCATTCTGAAGCCACACACATCTTTTCAGTACCTGAACAGTATTCGCCACCAGAACACCTACAGTCTTTCGGGCAATCATAGCAGTTCTCAGTTGCCTCGCATTCACCATCACCACAGACAGCAGTTCCTGAAGATTTAAATGTCAGAAACAGGATAATCGCCACCGCAAAAACAACAATAACTGCGACAGAGATTATATTTGCCCGGTTTTCCGTATCCATTGCCATAATCACCACATCCTCTTTATCTTTAGCGTCGGATCGCCATACAGGTTGTTAATGAATACCCTTGAAGAATGTTTGACTTCACTCAGATACTCATTTTTCCCACTAAGATAAGCATCACCTATCCTTGTCCCTACAGCAAAGTTTCGCGCATACCTGTAATATAACGCACCAACGCCTCCATTGTCTATCTGTTCTGTACATGTTGTGCCCTGGTTGGCACAGCAGTTAAAATATGTGCTCCCGAAAAATACAGCACCGCCTCTTTTGGCAAACATCTGGGTAATCCCTTGGCTTGCTGTAGAATAATCTATAACTCCTCCATGACACGGAACTATCATCCACACAGCACCTTCAAGATCCATGCTGTTTAGGTCGCCTGGCCTCAAAGCACCAGTATAACTCTGTGGAGGCCCGGGAGATCCGTGCTGTGTAAGATAAAAGAAGTCCTTTCCACTCGCAGACGTTCTCGAATCACTTGTGCCGATATTACAGTTGGGGTTTTCAGGACATCTCTCACCCCAAATATGCAGGCTGAAACATTCCATCGTAAGATAATTATTTCCTAATGTGCGCTCAAGATGATTTGACAAATCAAGCCCCCCGGAATTATGCAGTGCGATATGTGTCTCAAGTGCAGTCATGATCTGTTCATAATCTCCATTATTCGGGTCAAGAATCCTGCCGACAGGAATATCAATTCTGCCGTTCGCCGGCCCATAATTTGCATAAAAATCATCACTCTTAAACCCGCTCATTATTCCCATAGGGAACCTGTCCTCTCCGCCTATAATAATTATATATTTCGCATTTGACCTTTTGATCAACTCTTCAAGAACCCCGTCTATTGAATTAGGATTATGGGTCTCAGACTTCGCAACCTTTACAGCAACAATATCGCTTGTCTCGTCTTCATCCAGATAAAAGAACCTGGCAGTCAGGCCATCGCTTCGTAATGCATTGATATAATCAACGCGAATCTTGTTTTCAATTTGTGAAAGTTCTACAGGGCCATACACGTCATCCATATTGTTCTTAAGTGCAACAATCAGGACATCAGACATATCGATGCAGTCATTATCATTGCTCTTTGTACATTCACCAGGACAGCAGCCATCGTCATCCAGGCAAACAGTTTTACTTTCATGCGTACACATCTGGTCTACGCACGAGTCATCAGTGCACATGTTGTTGTCATCACATTGAGCAGGCCCAGAGCATTCCGGCTCGCAATCATTGTCATTCACAGGATTGCATCCGCTCTCCAGAGGACAGCAGCCGTCATCTGATATGCATGTGGTAACATCTTCGTGCGTACATGCACCATCTGCGCTGCAGCCATCTATAGTACATGCGTCATTATCATCACACTGGGACGGGCTTTCACATTCCACACAGTTCGCACTCGACATGACACTAAATCGGGATTGTGTCTCGGCAGTACAACCGTTATTCATCCTCGATGTGAGCTCAAGCGTCCGCACACCTTCTGTGCCGACACGATTATTTATAACATAAGTTCCCTCACGAATCCTGATAAAATCATTTGTCAGGTCGCGTCTACTACTTCCTCTCTCCAATATTATGCTCTTTGCCACAGGATCCTCCGGGTCACCACGA
>DAOVYR010000146.1 GCA_030635525.1 Candidatus Nanohalarchaeota archaeon
CCGATTCACTGGATTTCGCAAATCATTCCGATTTCCTATATTGCGAAATTAGGAATTGGGTAGCAATTCCGCAATCCTAAAAATAGTAGATTTTTAAGGGTATGGAAACGCCATTAGTCCAAAAAGTCATGGCGTTTACTATATTCTTTAGTCGTGACTCCTTCAATTCTCAGGACCTTTTTGGCACCATTCAGCATCCTTTCACTATAATGGTCAACAGTCTCACCTTCATCCTTAGGGCTATCAAAAGAGCCCATAAGCTCAACCGTCAGTTTTTTCTCATCCTTACTCTCGATTTTTATCTTGCCCATATGCTCATTGATCAGGTCTTCCTCAATTTGGCGTATATCCCCTTTCACCTCTATATTGATCTCCTCAAACTCCTTTGAAGACAATTTCGTAGTTGACCGCTTAAATATCAGCGCACCCTCATTTTTAACATACTCTGCAACTGAATTCATATCAATATCAGTAGGCTTGCCTGACCCAAGCACACCCCGGAGCCTCAAAAGAACAATCGCATCCATAAGCATCTCACCTTTAAGCGCATCCATAATCTTATCCTTTGCCTTCTCTGCCCCAAGCCCATCAAGGCTCAGATTAAGTGCAACCACCTTATGCGACTCTATCTTGACAAACCTCGATTTAAGCACATTATCAGACTCGACAATAAAAAACCCGCCTGCCTTATACTTCTCAAGCTCATCGAACTTCACAGGATAAAGCGCCCCGGGATAAGCAATCTTCCCATAGCCTTTCTCATCTCTCTCAAACCTCTCATGAACATGACCGCCTGCATAATAATCAAAACCCTTGGGTAAAAACGAAAGCTGAAGCGCGGAAATATCCTTAAGAAAGTCAGGCTTATACTCATCGATCGCAGAGTGAAACATAAATATCTTAAAGCCCTCCTCCTTCCGGGCAGATTCACGGTCCATATTCTCATAATACTCGCGCTCAAGCGCCCCGCTCCTTCCAAGAAGCCCGGTAATCTTCACACCAGTCGCATCATCAACCGTAAACTTAAGGCGAATTTTCCCGTCTTCACCCACATCTCCGCGGCTGACATTCACAAACAGCCCCGCAGCCTCAAGAACTTTCAGCATAGTCTTCTCAGAATATGAAAAATCATGCGACCCGGGAATGACATAAATCCTGATGCCTTTATCCCTGACCTCCTTCAGTTTCAGGACAGCACTCCTCAATATATCAATATCCGGCGAAGCCACATGAAACAGATCCCCTGCTATAAGTATGAAATCCACATTCTCATCCATGCATATATCAAGCGCCTCAAGAAACGCATTAAGACTGACTTTTTTCAATTCCGGCTCGCGCCACGAATCAAGATGGCAATCCGCCAGATGCGCAAACTTAAACTTTAAGGATTTTGATGATTTTACCGGATTCATAACTAGACTATCTTATCTAAATATTAAATGATTTGGGATTTTTTTCAGGGAACTTTTGAAATGTTCTACTGCGCCTTCTCAAACTCCCTTCCGACATTAAGCACAACATCTTCCCGAAGATGATCAGAAAGAACATGCAACCCAACAGGCATCCCTTTCGACGTCCCGCAAGGCAAAGAAAGCATAGGAATGCCAGCCAAATTAGGCGCACCAGTCAGAATATCCGCATTATAGCATTCAAGAGGGCTAAGCTTCTCAATTTCAGTGAACTTCGGCGCGACAAACGGCATAGTAGGCGAAAGAAGCGCATCAAAATCCTTAAATGCCTTCTTGTAATCATCAATAATAAGCCTGCGCACCTTCATCGCCTTCAGGTAATACTGGTCCCTGTACCCCGCCATCCGGGTATAGGTCCCAAGAATGATCCGTCTCTTCACTTCATCTCCCAGGTATTTCCCCCTGATATCAGAAAAATACTCATCAAAATGCGCACCCATAGGGTTTCCCTCCATCCCATACCTCATCCCTGAGTACTTCGCAAGATTAGTCGACGCCTCAGCCATCGCAATGATATAATATGCAGGAATAGAATACTTGGTATGTGGCAGCGAACACTCTGAAACCTTTGCACCAAGCGCCTCCATCTTATCAATAGCATCAAGGACAACCTTCCTGACAGATGCATCCATATCAGATGGAAAATACTCCTTGGGAATCCCAAATTTCAACCCCTTCATATCAAACTTCCCATCCCTCTTATCATCATCCTTTATACTGGTCTGGTCAAGCGGATCATAACCTGAAGCAACATCATAAAGCAGGCGCACATCATCCACGCACTTACCGATAGTCCCGATCTTATCAAGCGAATTAGCATAATCAATCAACCCGTATCTGGACACTCTCCCGTATGTGGGGGTAAGTCCCACCACACCACAAAAAGACGACGGGCACGATATAGAACCCCCCGTAGACTGCCCAAACGCAACATGAGGCATCTCAAGAGCAGCAGTAAGACCCCCGGCACCTCCGCTTGACCCCCCGCAGGACCTCGAAGCATCATGCGGATTTTTAGGAATCCCGTAAGCAGAATTAGTAGAAAACGTACCAAACCCGAACTCATCCTGCACAGTCTTTCCGACAAGAACCCCGCCTTCTTTCTTAGCCCGCGCAATAACAGTAGCATCAAAAGGCGGCACATATCCCTCAAGAATCCTGGACCCGCCAGTAGACTGAACACCTTTCGTACAGATGCAGTCCTTCGCAGAAACAGGCAACCCCGCAAGCTTAGTGCCCTTATCCACAGAAACATCCGTGTTCTCAACCAAAGTAACAAAATAATTATACTTCTTCTGGAGCGCCCTCAATTCAACATTAAGCTTGCCATAAAAATCAGAGACATCAATATCCCCCTCTTTAGACATCATGATAAACTGCGCAACTGAAAGCCCTTTATAGTCCATAAGATTACCCAAAATAGATTTTAACAAAGAATCTTTAAAACTTTAGCCTTGTAAGGAAAAGAATAACATTATAAATTTATCACTCTAATATAGTAACTATGCCAGGGTGATAATTATGACAAAAACAAAAAAACAAAAAAAGGAAAGCCCTCTGACCAGACTAAAAAACCACATAAAAAAACTGACAAAAGAAAAAATACCCCTCGCAACAAAAAATCTCGGCTTCTCATATGCAAACAGGCCTGTCCTGAAAAACGTCAACATCAAAGTCCATGGCGGAAAAATCGTAGCGATCATAGGCAAATCCGGCTCAGGTAAATCAACATTTTTAAACCTCATCGCAGGCGTAATAGCCAAAAGCTACAAAGGCGAAATAAGGATACTTGGAAAAAAGAAACTCTTTGCAAAAGACGACATAGGCTATGTCCCTCAGGAAATATCACTCATACCTGACCTCACACTCGCCGAAAACCTGATCTATCTCGGCGCACTTTACGGCATCCCAAAAGAAAAGGCACTCAAAAGAGGCGCATCACTCCTGAAAAAAATGCGCATGAATGCCCCGAAAACCGCATACCCCCACGAACTGTCAGGCGGCGAAAAAGTACGCCTGAATATAGCAGTATCACTCCTCCACAACCCCAAGATCATAATACTTGACGAGCCATTCGTAGGTCTTGACTTCTACAACAGAAAACTTCTCTGGCAATTCCTTGAACAGCAAAAAAAAGCAGGCAAATCAATAATCCTCACGACGCACCTGCTCACAGAAAGCGAAGCATACGCAGACAAGATAGTGATACTGAAAGACGGCAACATCTACATGCACGGCAAAGTAGAAAAGATAAAGCAAAAGCTCCACACACACTACATACTCGAGATAAAATTCAGGCACCTGAGCCAGAAAAACACAAGCGAGATCAAAAGTTATTGCAGCAAAAAAACCGCGGAAATACTAGACATCTACAACCACGACATCATGTTCTCAATCGAGACAGAAGGCCAGAAAAACTACCTTTTGCGCCACCTTGACAAACTGAAACTCGACTACAG
>DAOVYR010000162.1 GCA_030635525.1 Candidatus Nanohalarchaeota archaeon
AAAGAGCATGTTCAGTGCGCAGGCACAGAATCCAGCTCTATTGACGATTGTATCTTTCGTGTGATTGCACAGGATATCAACTCATGCGCAGACGTACCTCCTTTCAACAGGTCTGCTGTTGACGGCTATGCCCTAAAGGCAGAAGACACTTACGGCGCAAGCCAGTATAACCCGGCGAAACTAAAAATCATCGGCGAATGCACAGCAGGCGAGCATCAACGCACAATCAAAAAGACAGAAGCATTAAGGATAATGACCGGCAGCATAATACCTGAAGGCGCGGATGCATGCGTGATGGCAGAATACTGTGAAGAAAAAGACAGCCATGTCTTAGTCAGCAAGCCGGTAGCAGGAGGAGGGAATATATGCATGCAGGGAGAGGACATTAAAAAAGGCGCGCTTGTCTTTTGCAAAGGCACAAGAATCAGCCCATACGCCGCAGGCATTCTTGCATCAATAGGACACACTAAAGTAAACGTATATAGAAAACCAAAAGTTGCAATAATTGTTACCGGGGACGAGCTTGTGGTGTCAAAACCAAAGCAAGGACAGATCATTGACTCAAACACGTACACACTAAGCGCTCTTGTCCGTGACTGCAGAGCAGAGGTCATATCTAAAAAGAGAGTAAAAGATGACTATGATGAAATCAGGGAAGAACTTCTTTCATCTGTTGCAGACATAATGATTATCACAGGCGCCACATCATGCGGCAAAAAAGACTATGTGCCCCTGGTAGTCAATGAGTGCGGCAAACTCCACCTCCACGGTGTTGCCATGAAGCCTGCAAGCCCTTTTGGCATAGGCACTATTGAAAGAAAGATAGTATTTTTGCTGCCCGGAAACCCCGTGGCTGCATGTGTTGCATTTGATTTTTTTGTGAGATTTGCACTGGAACAGATGCAGGGCATCAGTGCAAGTGAAAAGACATCAGTACAGGGAATACTTACAGAAAAGATTGCATCATCAGTAGGCAGGACAGATATATTCAGGGTAAAGTATGATGATGGAAAAATAGAGCCTGTAAGAGTCGGCGGTTCAGGCATTCTCTCATCAATGATTCGCGCAAATGCATATCTTGTAGTGCCACAGAACATAGACGGGTATCAGCAAGGCACTAAAGTGGACGTGAGGTTGTTTTGATGAAACAAAAAGAATTCCATGATCTTTTGTGCATTGATGATGCAAAAAAGCGGTTTTACAGTAATATTTTTAGAACCCCCCCCGGAACAGAAAAAATAAACATCAATGATAGCCTTGGGCGCATACTTTCCACAGACATTACAGCAAAACTGGATGTACCTCCTTTTGCAAGGTCGCAAAGAGATGGGTACGCTGTAATTGCGCAAGACACATTCACAGCCGATGAGGAAAATCCTGTAACGCTCAAATTGATGAGTGAAAACATCAGTGCCGGCAGCACACCAAAAACCCCGCTCAAGAAAGCATGTGCCCTGCGCATCGCAACCGGTGCTCCAATCCCGCGCGGGGCTAACGGGGTCGTGATGGTTGAATACTGTAATGAGAGTGATGGGTTTATTGAAGTAAAGTCCAGTGTGCATCCAGATGAAAATATAATGCATGCCGGCGAGGACGTCATGCAGGGTGAGGTTGTCTATCGTCGCGGCATGCGCATGAGTTCCTGTGATCTGGGGGTGCTTGCAGCCATTGGTGTCACAGAAATCAATGTATTTTCAAGACCGAGAGTAGCGGTAATCTCCACAGGTAATGAACTAATCCCCCCCGGCAGTAAACTTACAGGTGCAAAAATATATGACGTGAACTCAGCAATGATTGTGGGTGCATGCAAAGAATGCGGAGCCAAAGCAGAGTTTTTGGGTATTGCAAAAGATGATGAAAAAGATATTGAAACCTTGCTTGAAAAAGCACTGAAATATGATGCGATCATAATCTCGGGTGGTACCTCTGCCGGTACAGGTGATATCTGCCACAGTGTCATAGATAAGATGCTCACACCAGGAATGCTTGTGCATGGCGTTGCTGTAAAGCCGGGAAAACCCGTTGTGCTTGGGGCGCACAAAAAAAAGCCGGTTGTCGTTCTCCCGGGCTTTCCGACATCATGTATTGTCATGTTCAACCTGTTTGTGAAGCCGGTCATTCTTTCAATGTGCGGGCTGAAAGAGGATGTGTCTGCAAAAATCAAGGCAAAATGCGCAGTAAGGTATTCTTCTTCACAGGGAAAGCATGAGTTTGTCCTGTCAAATATTGTGAAGAGTAAGGACACCTATTATGCGTATCCTGTACCAAAGGCATCCGGCGCAGTCACGAGTTTTTCCAGTGCAGACGGCTACATTGAAGTAGCTCAGGATATAGAGTATATTGAAAAAGACGAGGTTGTAGACGTTGTGCTTTTATCAGATAATGTAACTGTCCCCGACATTATCTTTATCGGCAGCCAGTGCATGGGCTCAGACGCAGCCCTGACAATTCTCTCAAAGAGAGGCTACCTGTCAAGAGTCATAAATGTCGGTTCAACAGGCGGCCTGCTTGCGTGCAGGAGAGGTGAAGCAGATATTTGCGGCACCCATCTGATTGACGCCAAAAGCGGAGTATATAATATTGGTTTCATGGATAAAGGACTTATGCTTATAAGAGGATACAGGCGAAAGCAGGGAATCATGTTTCGAGGCGGGTGCCCTCACAGGTCACTTGATGATTTTTTAGCAGATGATAAACTGCGCCTCATCAACAGGAACGGCGGCTCCGGTACGCGGGTTCTTTTTGATATGCTGCTTGATAAACTCAAATACGAAAGTGACCGGAAAAATATCAAGGGCTATGATGTTGAATCAAAATCTCATAATGCCGTCGCCTGCGCTATTGCATCCAAAAAAGCAGACTGGGGTATCGGTATATGCAGCGCAGCCAAAATGTACAACCTCAAATTCATTGAGCTTCGCGACGAAGAGTACGATTTCTGCATCCCGAAAAGCAGGTTCAAAAAAGAGAGTGTGAGTGAATTCATTTCTGTTTTGAAGTCTGATGAGTTTAAAAAGAGGATTGAGGCACTCGTTGGGTTTGTTGTGCCGGAAGATATCGGGGAAGTTGTTTATGGTTAGGGATCTGCGAAGTTCCTTCTCTTGAGAGTACCATTATAGTATTCAAATGACAGCAGGGTTTATGCCCTAAATCCTGATGAAAAACATAAGTCACCAACAGTTATTGAAATCAGGGAAACAGAACAATATGGGGTGAATCTTTCACTTGAGGATGAGTGTTATCAGAAATTGCAAAAGTTATTCCGGACCAGACAAAAGAGATATTAGAGAGTGATGTTTAGTCCAGCAGTTTCTTGTTCTCATCTATAATCTCTTTGAATGCGCTTATTACTTTTTCCAGATCTTCTTTAGGAATCCCGTATGTGGACAGCTTAAATGATTTGGTATGGCCTGGCTTTATGCCGATGATGCCTCTTTTTTTAAGTTC
>DAOVYR010000097.1 GCA_030635525.1 Candidatus Nanohalarchaeota archaeon
GCAAGAACAACATTTATCCCCCTTGAATTCGCATGCTTCATAGCATCAAATATTATCGCAGCAGGATCAGTACCATATTTCTGTTTTATCACCTTGATACCAAGCTTATTGCCATGAATCTCAAGCTGCTCGATTGCAGCTGCCCGGAAACTGTCCGCAGCAGCAAAGACGCATGTCTGCCCCTTATCCAGAAGATATTTGCCTGCCTTTGCCATAGTCGTAGTCTTGCCGCTCCCATTGAACCCAAGAAAAATTATCAACAAAGCCCTTCCCTCACTTTTGGCAGAATCAATAGCAGAATCAATATCAACCTTTTCCTGGTCAAGTATCTCTAAGATAGTATCTCTCATAGCATCCTTGATAATCTTCTCAGCCTGTGACTTGCGCACTGACTGGTTTGCAAGCTTCTCTTTAATATCAGCGACAATCTTCTGGGAAACCTCTTGCGCCACATTATTCTCAAGAAGCATAAGCTCAAAATCCCACAAGACATCATCTAAAAACTCATGTGACAGTGTCTTGGATGTAATCGGTTTCGTAATCTTAGAAAAAAAACCTTCCCTCTTCACTTCTTCGCGCTTTTCTTCTTCTTTGAAAGTCTCCTGTCTGCAATCTCTTTCACCTTCTTCACTGCGTAATTCATCACAAGAACTTTCACTCCCCAATTCAATATCCTTCTTGGCACGCTTTTCTTCTTTATCTTCCTGAAAAACATCGTCAACCACCTCCGGCTTTTCATCAGGTTTTGTCTCCTCCTCAATCTTGCCTGATAATTTATCCACTGCATCTTTTATCTTTTTCTTGAATAAACCAAACATTATAATCCCCAGGTAAGAATAAGAACACTATTTCTTTGCCATGCCGGCTTCCATCTCAATGTAGATGTCCTGCGCCTGCATCTCAATCTTCTGCATCTCAGAATCAAGATTAGCCACACTTTCCTCTGCTGACTTTATCTGCTCTTCTATACGCTTCTTCGCACTTGCGACATCCTTTGTGACAGCGATGTCAGCACCAACTGAGCTGATAACATTCTTAGGATCACTGATAGTGCCTCTGATAAATGTACCGCCACCGATAGGAATTATCATCTCTTCGCCATCTTTCGTATCCATTATCCCGTCAATCGTTGCCTTTGCACTCATCATCTCCTGTACAGTCATCATGATTTGTGATTTCTGTTGCTGATACTGCTGCAACTGCCCCTTAAAGGTCTCAAGTTCCATCATTTTTCCCTGCATATCCTTATCCATTTGTGGTTTCATATTCATTCCTCCAAAAATCCTAGTGCTTCCTCGATTCTTGCAATTTCAGGACCGGTAGTCAATTTCCCGATCAGCGCACCAGACGAATTCGCAAGTATGCCGCTCTTAGGGTATGTCCCGCCGAAGTTTACACTACCTATATCACCGCTAACCTTTAAATTCTTTTTAAGGAATTCAAACTCGCCTTCCTCCCCGTTTATTGTCAAAAGAAACCCCCTGTTCGTCGCAATGCACAACGAGCCAATGATCTCAAGATCAAGCACCGTTCCTGTGACTACAGGAACCTTAAGGCACTTGCTGATAGAATCACTGTATTTTTCAAGAGCAGGGCTTATTATCGCAGCATTATCATTGCACAATATAAGATTCCCAAGGCAGGTCTCGTTTATGTCAAGTTTCAGTATATTTATATCCTTACCTATCTTCTTTATCCCCGCGCGTATGCGCTTTTCCTCGCGATCAGTTATTATCCGCGGGATTATGATACCATGCGAATTAGCAGAAATAAATATGCCGCAAAGATCAGTTTGCGCCACAGTAGAATAAATCACACCTGTATTAAAGCAGGATACATCCATATTTTCCTCAGGAAATATAGCGAACCTGTCTGTAACCACTCCATAGAGTCCGACATTGGGATCCCCGCGGAAATCCGCTTTTGAAATTTTCATTTCCTTTTCACTTAATGCAGTTTTGCTTTTGGAGGCAGTTTTTCTGAGGGGTCCTGCTTCTTTCCGGAATCAGGTGCTTCCTTCTTTTTAGCTTCTTTCTTTTCAGGAGCCTCTTTCTTGGATGCCGGCTTTGCTTCAGCCTCTTTTTTCTCTTCTCCTACTTCCTCTTTCTTCTCAGAAACTGCTTGTGCGCCCTTTTTCTTCGCATCGCCTTTCTCTACCGGCTTCTCTTTTGATTCTTCTTTAGTCTTCTCAGCTGTCTCTTTCTTCTTTTCTTCTTTCTTTTTAAGTTCCAGCTTGACACCCTGCAGTTCTACCCATACGGCATCTTCATGAGGAACCACCTGCACTTTAAGCTTGCGCGGTGGATTCTTTATGCCGCGACACCATATCTCATGGTTAAGCGCTGTGCCGACCTTCACTTTCTCTGTTTTCATATGTCTCTTAACAAACTCACGTATAACATACAGGCACTTCTTTGCCCGTTTCTTGCAGGGACCTTTCCATGCATCCCTCAAAGGAATAGTATAAACTTTCTCATTGTCTTTACCTTTCTCTTTTTCTTTTGCCATAATATATCACATATTCTATTTCATATCTGCAAACCGCTGCGCCTTCGCCAGTGCCTGCTTGCAAAGCGCTTAATTGACCTGTATCTTGCTTTGCCCATGCCGAATTTCTTTATGTCTGCCCATCTGGGAGATGATGTTGCGGTCTTTTTAGCTTTTATCAGCTTCATTTTCCTTCCAAGTGTTTTTTTTGAGGATATTTTTATCACCAGTTTAATCAGAATTTACTTTTGAACTTAAAACCTTTATATTACTTGCGGATTATCTGCGGCTCTCTTTTTTTGACAAGCCGGTCAAGGATTGATTTCAACTGCTCATCAGTCAGCGGCGGCTTTAGCTTGCCTGCCTGAAATAATTGCAGGAGGTATACCTCTACCTGGAGCGCAAAATCCGGCTTTACAATCCGTATATTTGCTATGCGCTCCTGCGCCTCTTTTGATAGTACGTTACACATAATCTGTTTTATCTGCGCCTGCATCTCCATTAACTGCTGCTGTTCAGACATCTGCTGCTGCTGGAATTGCGCATCACGGGACGACGCAAGATACTCCTGCATCTTCCTCTTCTTGATCTCTTCAGGCGATGTCATTCAAACGCACTCCATCACATGCAAACTTACAGTTTATGCGCTATATTATCAAGGAACTTCCTGCCTTTCGGAGTTATCACGCGCCCAGACATCTTTTTTTTATCTGTTTTCACAAGCCCTGCCTTTTCAAGCTGCATAAGGCTCTTCCTTGCTATGCTGCCGCTTCCTGTAGCGAACTTCTCGGGCTTATAGCCCCTGTTCTTGCGGCCGCCATACACTCTCTTAAGTCTCGAGACTCCCTGCGGTTCAACATAGATTCTTCGTAGTATAGCAGCAGACCTGACATACCACCAGTCTCTGTCTGTTGGCACTCTTTCCTTGTGCGTACCGGTTTTCGCAAAATACGACCATTCCGGTGGCTCTATATTCTCATCTTTTTTCAATTCTTTTGCTGTTTTTTCAATCAGATTGTTTGGTTCCACATCATATACTGTTGTCAATATATCACCTATAAATGATTTTTATCTTACTTTTTTACTGTTTACAAGAATGAAGCTATTAACTGCAACTCTCTTAAGACACCGCTACTAGATTACAATGATAACTTTATATATTTTTATACGATTTTATACAGTCGTGCCTGTTTGCAAAAAAGCAACTTAAGAATTAACCATAAGCATACTCATCAGCATCAGATACCCGGGATGGCTCTGCCGCAATTATCGGCTCCTGCTCCTCTTCTTTTTTGAACGAAAAGTAGAGTATACCTGCGGAACTGAGAAGGTATATGCCAATCAACACATAGGTAAATATCCTTCCAGTAGATGAAGAATCACTTGTGCATGCTTTGATTTCGCACTCATCACCGCATTCCTCGCACCGCTCATCCAACTTGTCAAGTGTTGAGTTTATCATTGACACTATGCCAAAGATCACAATACCCATTATGACCACAAGCATAACGCCCATTATAGCTTTACCATTCATAATCATATTTTAGTCAGTATTAGTATATATAACTATTCTTTTGCCCCTGCAGGCTTAGCATAACCGTACCTCATTTTTTTGCCGCAGTTTTCGCACGTTATCAGGACACATTTTTTCGGGCTATCGAGGCGCACTCTTGCGTTTGCACCATACACAAGATATTTTTTGCAGTGCTTACAGTACCTTTTCTTGTACTTCTGCGCTATCGGCACATTGTATTTCATACTGATCTTTCGAGCAATCTCCACATACCTGTCCGAAAGCCCGGGATCACCATTAAATGCTGCTTCTGCCTGCTCAAACAATATCTCAATCCTTTCACTTGCAATATCAATCTGGTCTGTGGGCTTTTTGCTTCTTCTTCTCTTTTTGAATTTTGGATTTTTCTCTGCGTTTGCCATAAGAATGTGTAGAAATCAAAATCTTAATAAAGTTATGTTATAAGAGTTTATAGAAGAATAACAATAAACTTGTGCGGTAGTTGTCTAGTGGTATGATATTGCCTTGCCAAGGCAGTGGCCCGAGTTCAATTCTCGGCTACCGCATACTACTCCTTTAATCTGAGTCATAGATACACACACATAACCAGCTCACCAATCACTAAACAATGACTTCTTGTTCACTTTACAGAATATATCGTTGAAGACATAACTTTTTGGACAAATGTCTTCATCATATCCTTAAAATTGCTATGCAATTTTAGGATCCAGTGAATCGAAGATTCACCCGGATAGATTAGCACCTCTTGATTATTTGTCAAATTTGTCTATTTAGTAACGGCGCTAACTATGATTCCATCAATGACTCATCAATTGCAGCACAATCAAAGCGGTCTTTTGAAGCAATCCCTGTCATTTTTCCTTGCTTCCTCATCCCTCTGCTCAACACTTGCAAGCATATCACACATGGCAGCTTTCCTGAATGACTCTTTTGCCTTGTGATCAGTTATACTTACCCCTCCCTTTGAGGTATTCACTGTAATCTCTACTTCTCCCTTCATGTCATCTCCCCTCCGATTAAGAATATCTATGTCATTTTTAGTGCGCGCTAGTATATATATATTTTTAAGCTTTAGGTTCAAAAAGATAGATACCATAGACGGGGTCATGGTGTAATGGCAGCATAGTAGGCTCCAGACAATA
>DAOVYR010000144.1 GCA_030635525.1 Candidatus Nanohalarchaeota archaeon
ATAACCACAGAAGAAGCAAAAGAGCTCATCCACCACCTTAACCGGAACCTTGGAAGCACCGCAATAAAATTCCACCCCGGCATAAGCTACCGCCACCTGATCATCCTGAAAAACCAAAGCAAAGACATAGACTTGACCCCCCCTCACGACGTCCCCGGAACACAGGCAGAAACAGTGATGCCAAAACCAACAACCGATCAGGGCAGACAAACCGCAGAACAGATAGAACAATTGATAAGAGCCTCATGGACCCTCCTTGCCACCCACCCCATAAACATCAAAAGAACGCAACAGGGCAAAGACCCTGCAAACTCAATCTGGCCATGGTCACAGGGCTACAAGCCCGACATGGAAAACTTCCAGAATACACACAACATCAAAGCCGCAGTAATCTCTGCCGTAGACCTCATAAAAGGCCTTGGCGCACTAGCCGGCATGGGCATCATAAACGTAGACGGCGCAACCGGCCTCTACGACACAAACTACGAAGGCAAAGCAGACGCATGCATCGAAGCCCTCAAAGACCACGACTTAGTCTACGTCCACGTAGAAGCCCCTGACGAGGCAGGACACGAGGGAAACTACACCCTAAAAAAGAAGACAATCGAAGACCTCGACAAAAGACTGGTAGCCCGCATCCTAGACAACCTAAACAAGATAGACGACAAAATAAAGATTGCAGTCCTCCCCGACCACCCCACACCCATAGAACTAAAGACCCACACAAAAGAACCCGTCCCCTTCCTGATAACAACCATAGGAGAAAATGCCCCCGACACCACAGAAACCCTCGACGAGCAAAGCGCAAAAAACGGCGCATACGGAAAGCTAGAAGGCGCTCAGTTCCTAAAAACCCTCCTACAAGAAAACCAATAACCTCACAAAAACTTCTTGACAAGATACTCCCTGAACCCCAAATAATCAACGCCAAGCGCATCCATCTTCTCATCCTTCCCCTCAACCCTCGAAATACTCAAAGGCACATCAACATCCACACCAATTGCCTTCACAATCTCATCCGGAAACTTAGCAGGATGCGCAGTCTCAATACAGACCACCTTCCCCTTATCCCCGAAACCCTCCCGAAACCGCATCAACCCCCTCCATCCAACTGCCCCGTGCGGCTCAAGAACAACCTTAAACTCATCATAAACTCTTTTAATCACATCACGAGTCTCCTCATCAGAAACAGAAACAGCAAAAATATCCCTGCGGATATCATCCATCCGCGGCATCTTATGAATCCTCCCGGTCTCATCCATCTGCCCCCCGTAAAGCGCAACCAGCCTCGAAAGATTACTCGGATGCCCCACATTCATAGCATTAGACACACAATTCTTAGACGGCACAATCTTGGAATAGCTCCCCGTCTCAACAAACCTGACAAACTCATCATTCTCATTCACAGCCGCAACAAACCGTGCAACAGGAAGCCCCATCTCACGCGCAAAAAGCCCCCCCATAATATCTCCGAAATTACCCGACGGCACAGAAAAAACAATCTCCTCCCCCTTATCCGCCACCCTGGAATAACCATAAAAATAATACACCATCTGCGGAATCAGCCTCCCGATATTAATCGAATTCGCAGAACTGAGATTCAGCCCCGAAAGCCCATCATCGCAGAAAGCCTCCTTAACCATAGCCTGGCAGTCATCAAATTTCCCGCAAACAGCAACACACGTAACATTCCCTCCAAGCGTAGTCATCTGCCTCCTCTGCCTCTCACTAACCTCATCCCTTGGAAAAAGCACAACCACCCTGATATTCTCAAGCCCGAAAAACGCCTGCGCAACAGCACTCCCCGTATCCCCTGAAGTAGCAGTAAGAATAGTGATCTCCTTTTTCTGCTTACCCGTAAAATACTGCACAAGCCGCGCCATCAGCCGCGCAGCAAAATCCTTAAACGAAGCAGTAGGCCCCCGATCAAGCCTCATAACAAAATTACCCCGATAAACCCTCTCAACAGGCACCTCATAATTATATGCATCCGCGCATATCCGCATAAGCGCTCCCGGATCAACCCCCGGGCAAAGGACCTTCCGAAGAACCGCAAAAGCCACCTCAGAATAACTCATCTCCTTCATGCCCGTAATCTCATCAACCTCAAAACGAGGCATCTTCCGGGGCATATAAAGCCCTTTATCAGGCGCAATGCCGCCAAGCAGCGCACCCTCAAAATCAACCTCCGGCGCCGAAAGATTCGTACTGTAAAAAATCATTTTATCCATACAAAATCACACACAACAAATCAGGCATAATAAACTCATATAACTGCATAAATTTATATACTGAGCGCTTAACGTTTGGCATTAAAAGAAGTTCTATTTTTCGAAGAGGACTCGAAGGTGGAGCCATCGAGGACTCATCCTAGAAATAGAATTTGGATGAGTAACGCAATCTTTTAATGCTTGTTATACGTAGCAGACCTTGATGGTCTGTGGAGTTTTTAAGCCACCGAATGCGTTACTGCCGTAGTTTTTGATTAGTTTAATTATTATAAATTTCTGCGGAGCAGGGTAAAATGATATAGTGGGGAATTTTAAATGAATATTTATAAACATGAGTTATTTATAACATTCATGGGCATATTACTGTAAATTGGAGGAAAAGGTTATGTCATTGCCAATAAACATTAATGAATTAATACATGGGAATACAATAGAATCAGAGCGTATTGAGTTCAAAGAGGGATGGAATCCAGAACCAATACTGCACTCAATATGCGCTTTTGCCAATGATTTTAATAATTGGGGCGGAGGGTATATAATTATTGGTATTGCTGAAAAAGATGGTAAGCCCATTTTACCCCCTAAAGGTTTGACACATGAACAAGCAGAAAAGATTCAAAAGGAATTATTAAACATTTGTCATAAGTTAAAGCCAAATTATTTTCCAAAAATTGAAGATGTAGTGTTTCAGAACAAATTAATTCTGATCTTATGGGTACCTGGCGGTCAAGATAGGCCATATACGTCACCAATTTCATTATCCAAAAATTCTAGTTACGTATCATATATAAGAAAATTTAATAGTACTGTGAAAGCAAATAGGGAAGAAGAGTATGAACTAATAAGATTTTCAACTATACCTTTCGATGATAGGGTTAATTATCAAAGGGATATCAATGATTTGAAACTTCCTCTTATCCAGTCTTTTCTAAAAGAAACAAACAGTGAATTATATACTCAATCTGATAAAATACCTTTTGAACAACTTTGTGGACAGTTGGAAATGATTGATGGTTCTAAAGAATTCTTAAAACCAAAGAATGTTGGTCTGATGTTTTTTAATGACCATCCTGAGAAAATTTTTCCAAAGTCTCAAATAGAGATAGTTCAATTTACTAAAGATGCAAGTGATAAAAAGTTGACTGAGAAGATTTTTGAAGGGCCAATACATAGACAATTACAGGATGCTTTGACTTATCTTAAGAATGTAGTAATTAAGGAAAATATTGAAAAGTTTACTGATAAGGCCGAGGCCCAAAGGACTTTTAATTATCCTTACGCCGCTATAGAAGAAGCACTTGTTAATGCAATTTATCACAGAAGTTATGAATTAAGAGAACCTGTTGAAGTAAGAATTTATTCTAATAGAATAGAGATTTTAAGTTACCCTGGACCAGATCCAGGTATTAGTAAAAAAGATTTACAAGTGGGTGTAGTTGTTGCACGCAGATACCGTAATCGTAGAATCGGTGATTTTCTAAAAGAATTAAAACTTACCGAAGGAAGGTGTACGGGGATCCCTACAATCATAAAATCAATGAAAGACAATGGTTCACCTAAAGCGACATTTAAAACTGATGAGGATAGAACTTATTTTATTACAAGCCTGCCAATACAATCGAAAGTGGGTTCTAAGGTACAAATATTGAGTTATTGTATTGTACCTAAAAAAAGATCTGAAATCTTTGAATATATTGGTCTTACAAATC
>DAOVYR010000117.1 GCA_030635525.1 Candidatus Nanohalarchaeota archaeon
AAAAGAAGGTGTTTCTGACATTGAGATATGGACTGTTGAACCGGAAGAGCCGATAAACCAGAGGCTTTACAGGTGCGACCAGAGATTTGTCCTTGAACCCCTTGAAAACATGGTGCGCGAAAAAGAGATATACGGACTAATCACAATAGACAGCAACAATGCAACAATCGGATTCCTGAGAGGAAAAAGCATCTCAATATCCAAAAAGATGACATCTCTCGTTCCCGGGAAAACCGGTAAAGGCGGGCAGTCAGCACAGAGATTCGAGCGTGTCAGGAGAGGCCTTTTGCTGTCATTTAAAAAAGAAGCCGGGGAAATTGCAACCAAGACATTTGAGCAGGAAAAAGACCTTGTCGGGATAATCCTTGGCGGGCCTGGACCGGTTAAAGATGATTTTGCAGAGGGTGACTTCCTGTCAGAAGTCCTGAAACACAAGATACTTGGCATAAAAGACATCGGATATGCAGATACGAGCGGTGTGAAAGAGATTGTTGAAAGATCAGAAGATATCCTTCGCGAGACAAGCGTGGTTTATGAGAAGAACCTGCTGAACAGGTTTTTCCTGAATCTCCAGAAAGACACAGGACTTTCCATATACGGCATAATGGAAGTCAGGAAAACCATGGATACTGGTGCTGTTGACACGCTAATCATCTCAGAAGCATTTGAATTTGATTATTTTGAGATAAAGTGCAAAAAGTGCTCTTATGAGGAAAGCAAAGTAATAAGGAAAGACAGAGTACCTTCGAAATGCCCTTCCTGCGGATCCGAGATATTCATAGTATCAAAAGACATCTTTGAAGAGTTTGAGCGGCTCTGTGAAGAAACCGGTGCGAAAATGGAAATCGTCTCCGACGATACTCCCGAAGGGGTATCGTTTCTGAGGCTGGGCGGCATAGGCGCAATCCTCCGTTACAGAACAGCATAAACTATAAAGCACCAAACTCATGGTTCCCTCAAATCAATAACAACGTCCGCTGCCCTCTGTAGCCCTTTTGAAAACCCCGGATTTTGTCCCATGATTATCACCTTTTTACCCATCTCCTTGACACGCTGGACAACAGGCAGGAAATCCGCATCCCTCGTTCCAAGCGCAATCACATCGATATTCTTATTATATGCAGCATCCATCGCCGCAACTGACATATATACATCAACGTCAGTCTGGTCTTCCTTTGTCCCGCCCATGCCGATAACAGGCTCAAAACCCTGGTTGGTCACTGCCTCGACCAGTTTTACAGGAGCGAACTGATTCAAAAACACGCGTGCAATTGCAATCCTGCCATGTTCTGTTGTTTTTGACCTGAACTTGTTCAGATCTATTGAAAATTCCTTCCTCAATAGATTCGGGCCATCTATCAAAAGTGCAATTCTTGGCTTACTAAAACTCTTAAAAAAGCGAAACATATAAACAACCCCTCCCGTTTTTGAAGTATTACACCCAAACAATAAAGCCCATCCAAGTAAAGTGCAATTAAGGCATTTCACCCACCATGGGTCCGAAAAGAAACATGAAATGCATCAACTGCATATTTCTTTAAAACTCAGATATTAATTGGACTGAACCTATTAAATATATATACTGTGTCATTGCATATATATCTTTAATATGAATCATAATATACGGATTGTTGGAGTTCTCGCATGGATGGTACTAGGGCTGGTCATAGGATTCGTTGTTTATTCTGTATTGAGCCTGTATTTGCTATCAAGCCTTGTCATTGCACTGGCTACTGGTGCTTCTACTGCTGCCTTGACAATCCTTTTGTATAAGGAACAGGAATCTGACAGTGACAAATTCTTTGTCGGGCTCTGCGCACTATCTGTCGCAGGTCTTGCCTCTGGAGCGAAGTTTTTCAAATACTATGCGCCTGTGGAGTTCACTATAGGTGCACTGGTCGTCGGCATCCTGATAGGGGTCCTGGTGTCCATGATATTTGTAGTTTACCTTATAAATGATTAGCCGAATACGATTTTTCGATGTAGGTCCTTGAGATATTCCGGACGGTACTCATCAACTATTTCTTCTTCTTTTTTTCTTTCAAGGTATACTATCTCTTTTTTTCTTAATTCATCGATATCTTTTTTCGATGTGAACATCTGGCCGAGATAATTCCCGATTCTCTCGGAACTTATCAGTTTCGGGAGTATTACATAATCTGCACCGTCGTCGTAGAGTTCAAGTGCCTCGTCAGGTTCGTTTGCCGTGACGAGAAGATCTGTATTCGGATTGACTTCCCGGCATTTTTCGATAAGCAATTTGTTGCTGTCTACCTCAGGTATTGTAGATATTATCAGCCTTGCCTGCTTGAAGTTCATCTTTTCAAGGACTTCCATGTGGCTAATGTCACCATACATGCAGTGTATGTCTTTGTATATAAGTTTCTTTATCACAGCGGGATTGTAGTCCACCACAATAAACGATTTGCCATATCTTTGCAGCACCTCAATGATACCCAGTCCCATAGTATGTGCACCGCAGATTATGATGTGATCGATAATCTTTGCTTTTTCCTTCGGCAGGTTTACAAGGCCGTGTGTTCCAAAATGTCTCAGGTATTTGAGTGGTGCAAAAAGCCCGGAACACGATGAATAGAGGGTATTATGATATCTTATGAAGTAAGATGTCAATGTGATCGTGATGACTGCAAGAATGGTTGTCAGTGAAACTATCTGCATTGGAAGGACGCCTGTTGTATATCCAAGTGCTGCAAGTATCAGTGAAAATTCAGAGACCTGTGCAAGCCCTGTCCCCGAGATAAATGCAGTTCTCCCTTCATAGCCGAACACTGTTATGATTACTGTTGTAAGCACTGGTTTTATGACAAGTACAATGAATGAGAATAAGATTATCGGACCGATTAGTACCGGGATATCTGTAAGCACAAGCTGCATACCGAGTGATACAAAGAAAATAGTTGCAAAGAAGTCGCGAAGCGATGATATCCTCCCGATAATCTCAAGATTGTAAGGAAATACCGCAAGACTGATGCCTGCAAGAAAACCCCCTATTGCTATTGAAAATCCTGCAAGGTGTGAGAGTGTGCAGAACATAAACGCTACGAGAAGTGATGAGAGGAAGACAACTTCAGATGATTTCGATATACTTTTAACGAAAGAGGGGAAAATGTATTTTGATGAGACAATTGCAAGTGAAAACAAGCCAATGCCTTTTAGCAGTGCGACAATGATGATTTCCGGACTGAAGTGCTCTATGTTGCCAATGACAGACATTGCCATGACAACCAGGATATCCTGCATCAAGAGAAACCCAAGCATGATTCTCCCATGCAAGGTATCGATCTCATTTTTATCCTGCAGTATTTTAATTACAAGCATTGTGCTCGAAAACGCGACAATCAGCCCAAGGTATATTGCAGTCATGAAAGGATAGCCAAAATATACTGCGCCGAAGACACCGAATGCAAATGATGCAAGAACCTGCGCTATTGCACCGAAACTTGAGACAAATCCAACATCTTTTAGCCGGGAAAGGTCTATTTCCATACCTACAATGAACAGAAGAAACGTTATTCCAAGTTCTGATAGTGTCAGGATAAGCGCATGATCAGAGACGAGTCCGGCATACCCGGGAATGTTCAAAAGCGCGGCAAGTTCCGGCCCTATAATTATGCCTGCGATGATGTATGCAGGAATAAGAGGCTGTTTTAGCATTGATGATATATATGCAAGTATCGCAGCTGCTGCAAATACTATACCTACATCATACAGAGGACTAATGGTAACTATATCCATACAGATTTTATGGCTTAAGTACTATATATCTTTTTTTGGGCATCTCCTATTCGTTAGATTAATATACTGGCTATACATAATATTTACTCATGGCTGAAGAGAAGAAAGAGGAGAAAAAAGAGACAATAAAAACTGATCCGACTTTCCGGTTGAGAGACGCGAACCTGAGAACCATCGCTGCGCGTGGTACGCTGACGCGCTGGGGCGATGTGAATCTCGGCAAATGCGTCGTTGTGCAGGGCCTGGATCAGGGAGGGCAATTCGATGACGGCGGCATTGACCTCAACCCGACAGGTGTCGGCGGGTTTACGCAAAATGCATTCTATGGCATGTCATTTGAACTTGGAAAAGACAACTGGGTAAGAGTGAAAGGCGATGAGTGGATAGAGTCAGGCCATGCCAATCCTGAATACCACCAGATGATACTCGGCCAGAAAGCCACTTATGAGGACAAGATGAAACAGGGTCTCGCAGGTATATCACAATCTGTCGCGGACCTTGAGCTGCTAGAGCATGATGTCCGCAAGTACGAAGAATACAAGGGGTATCTGAATGATCTTGACAGTGATGATAAAAAGAAAAAAAGGGCCGCTACATTCGCAATAAAGACTATTTTTGTGGACCAGGTGGACTTTCATGCCGGCGGCGGTGGGCAGGGAGCAGGAAGGTTGTCGTTAGCGTTTATGCGAAATAATAACATTATGCCGACCATTGTCAATGACTTTTTGATGATGGACTCGCTTGATGACATCCGCGAAGGAGGGAAGTTCGTAAACATGGCTGACGTTGAGAAGAAGATGCTTGAATCCAAATGGACACTCTAT
>DAOVYR010000030.1 GCA_030635525.1 Candidatus Nanohalarchaeota archaeon
ACATAACTTTTTAGACCATATGTCTTTGCCATATAGATTAACGTCTCTTGGTTTTTGGAGACATTTGTCCATTAAGTAACAACGTTAACTATAATATGATGTTCGAAATATTAACACATATCTAGTATATCAATATATTGATATCAAGATATATATAGATATCTTAGAAGGGAGATGAAATTTGTGATGTTTCAGCAGATGATACCCCAACAGCTAAATTGCTTAATATGTGCCGGTTTTTCTTTGTGGTAATTCATCATCTGTGCAGTAATAGGGGTCTGAATTAGAAGTGCGTGGCGTGGAATTTGTGGTATTCTGAGACACGGACAGAGTATTGTCTGTGGTGCCAGGATTGTTTTGATTGAGTACTGCCTTTTTTATTTCTGCGGTTTTATTGCTGTTTTGGGATTGTGGGGATATACCTATGAATTTGCTTAAGATCCAGGCATATATGGCAGACAGGTGCACAAAAAACATAATGCGCAGTATTTCGAGGGTCGCGAACAGGCTAAATACTATGAGCAGTGGATAGTACCCGGAGTATTGTTCTATCATTGGCTTTGGAAGGAGACCGGAGGATATAGTAGTGTTTAATTGGGCTTCAAATTGTTCGTCAACTGCACGTTTTGCAATCGTGTCTATTTTGTCCATGTCTTTTCTTAGAGCACTGGCACACATGTCGCTTTCTTCTCTTGTGAGATCGGACATACCTGTTTCCATTGAGTTAAGCAGAGTATTTTCCATGTGCTCAAGAAAGAGATATGCCTGTTGTTTTTGGTCTTCTAATACACTATCCTGCAGCATCTTTGGCATTATGTTGCTCATCGCCTCACCGAGGTCTGACTCAAGACGGTCTTTTGGGTCCAGGGGACTTGTGATCAGCAATAAGTATAATGCCAGGGCTATCACGATGTTTAGAGTGAGAAGCGATTTTGCAGTACTGTTTTTTGTTATGCCGGAAACACTAATCTTTTTGTAGTGCTCTTTGTCCTGATATGATATGTAGTGAGCCAGAAAGGCTGAGATGATGAAGCCTGTTGAAATTAGAAGTGATGAGAGAGATATTCCAAGAAAGAAAATTATTAACGGAGTCAGTAACGCCGGGGCAAGAAGTATTGTGTAGTCCAGATCTTTTGTGGATAATGAATATAAACACAGTATGGACCAGGACAGGGGGAATATGAGGAGAAATAGTATAAAGGGTAATAGATTCAGACCTAAGCCATCAGGAGTCACCATTTTTATACTCAGCCCTATGGGATTGAATATATGATCCGGAGTTATGTTGGACCCGGATAGCATCACAAATGATAATGCAGTTATTAGTATGAATGATATTATTGTCCAGTTCTTCGTTAAGATGATGACCACCTGTCTTTTCTGTGATAATTATATTTTGGATTCTCTTTTAGATTGCGTTTTAGCTTTTCAATATATTCGCGGAGTTTTTCCTTTGCGGTGTTTTTTGTGGTGGCCAAAGTTTTTTCGTCTTTTTTTTCGAAGTCATAGTTTGTGGATTTCTCAGGGAGCCACATGTAGTATATGAGGGCTGCCAGAAGTATGAGTATTATTATGATTGTTGCGATTATTATGTTTCGCCTTGTTGTCTTATTTTGCTTTTCTTTTTCGATGAGGAGTAATTCTTCTTGTCCTGAAAGTTTGCGGTCTATATCAGATAATATGCTGTCGGCGGCAATATAGTCGTTTTTTTCGATCGCTAATTCCATGTCCAGGAGGAGCGTCTCTATTGCTTTAAGCCTACTGTCCAGAGAGGCGATGTTTTTCTCTTTCGAGGGCATGAGAGTGTTTAAGATTCGGCGCAGGTACTGTGTTTTTTCCTTGAGTTGCGTATGATTGGTGTCGATTCTTTGTTTTTCTGCGTCGCCATAGGTGATCCGGAGGATGAATGATATAGATGTGTTTGCGCCATCGCAGGATTCGACAGACAGGGATATGTTATACTCTTTTACTTTTGTGGTGTTCTCTGAGCGGATGATTATCTGATACGGGGTCTCTTTGTTTCGTTCCAGTTCAGATATTGTTCCGGGGTATTGGAACGCGAGTGTTTCTGTTTCAGGGTCGTCTGAGAGTAATTTTAGTGTTATGTTTTCGAGTATTGTGTTCCCGGTGTTTTTTATTGTGAGGTCATATAGTGTACTTTTGCCCTGCTGGAGGGATATTTTCTTCTGGTAAGATGTGATGTTGAGGGCAGAGGAGGTATATCCTGGACGAGTGGTGTTTGCGAGTATTGCCTGTAGTTCTGATATGTTTGTTATGGTCATGTATTCTTCTTTGTTCCAGCCGCTTATTTTGAAATTGTTGATGGTCTTTTGAGCGCTTATTTCGAAGTGATAATTGCCGGCTTTTGTGATGTTTTTTAAGCCATTACAGCTGTATTGGCTTGTGGAGTTCACGGTCACTGTATCTGTGTCGTTGTAGTTGCGCGGACCTTTTATGAGGCATGTGACCTCTGCACCTTCTACAAGGGTGCTGTTGTTTGGGTCGTTGCTGTAATCCAGTCGGCCTGATATGGTTATTCTTGCGCTCTGGTTTGTGTCTATGTATCCAGAAGTGTGAATGTTTACTTCAATGTCGATCCATTCGGTGTCGATTGGTGTTGTATTCGAGACGGTTTTTGTTGTGTCCAGAGGAGATACGCCGCTCACTGACAGGACGTAGTATTCTTCTTTTGTTTTTGGTATGTCAAGGTAAAATTGGGCTTTGCCGTCTGTGCCTGTGACGGCGCGGATGGTGCGAACTGCGTTGTTGTCTGTGTCTTTTAATATCGCTGTGATGTTTGCCATGTAGGCGGGGTTCGAATTTGTGTTGGTGTCTATCCCGATTGAGATGTTGTCGCCTTGGGAGTGTATTTTGCCTGTGAAGTTTGTGAGTATCGTGATTGAGTTTAGGTAGTCTGTTATGTGGAATGTTTTGTTGTAGGCTTTTGTGTTGTTCATCTGGTCTTTTGCTGTGAGGTACAAGGTTGCAGGGCCGATAGCCGATGATGTGAATGTGTATTCTATGTCTATGTTTCCTTCACTTTGTTCTGTGTAGGGAGATGATGAGGATATGGGGATCGAGTTTACTGTGACGGCTGCTCCCGGGATGTCCAGCCAGGATGTCAGTGTCGCATTTACGGCGTCTCCTGCCTGATTCTTTATGTGGCCTACGATTCTTAGGGTGTCGCTTGTGAGGAAGTGCCAGTCAAGGTCGTTTGGCTTTGATGTGGATACTTGTGCTACGTCTTCGATGTCGAGTGATGACTGGTCAAGCTGGAGCCAGAGGGTGTCGTTGTATGCAAAGTTGCCTGCCATGTCTTCCAATGTGATGTTGAGGTTTACGTTTTTGTTGCCGGTCTGCGGTACTGTGAATGAGCCCACGCATTTGCTTAGGTTGTAGGTTGGGTTTTTTTGTACGGATGCAACTGAAACTAATGTGCCCCCGAAGTAGATTTTACATTTTTTTGTTTCATAGGAGTTCATGAAGCCGGATAGTGTGTCGGTCACATTTATTGAGTAGTCTACGGTGTATCCATTTTTTGTCCATGCAAGGGGCAGTGGAGCGATTATGTTTATGTCCGGTTTTGTGTTGTCGGTGCTTGCGCTCATCGATACTGTTGATGCGGCGGTGGTGTGTGAGGTGTTGGATGTTATGTATGCCTGAAGGGAGAAGGTGGCTGTGTAGGTTGTGTCGGGGTCACCTGGCGGGTAGTCGAGCCACAGGAATAGCTGTTTCTGGTCGCCGGAGTCTGTGGTGGGGGGGTGGGATGTCTGTATGTCAATGTATGTTGTGCTTAGGTAGATCTGGTTCTGGGGGGTGTCTTTGAGGGCTGCGCCAAGTGTGTTTACTTCTACGTTTATTGTGCCTGCGCCTGTGAAGTTTGTTGATTTTGCTTTCCAGCTGTATGGGGCGTTTGAGATTATTGTGAGCGGGATGTATGTGAGGTCATAGCCGTTTGATTCGAGTTGTGCAAGATGGTGGTTGCCTGTGTCTAACTTGCCGGGCTCGAACAGGACTGAGGATTTTGAGACTGTTTGTGTGAGGTAATAGGTGTTGTTCAGGGTCAAGGTTGCGGTTCTTTCTTCTGTGCCGTTGTTTGCTTTTATGTAGATTGTCCATGTTGATGAGTCTGTGTAGCGGGATGATCTGGATGGGGTGAAGACGAATCTGGATAAGGATGATGTTGTGATGAGTGAGTTTGGCTTGTCTATTGCCCAACTGGTCTGGGTGGGGCGGATATCTGCTAAGAGTTCTTCGCCTGAGTTGTTTTTCCATTCGACCCATGCGCATCTGCTTGCGCTTTCTATGATGTCTGTGTTGTAGCATGCGGACTTGGTGGTCTGTGCGCTGTCATATATTGTTATTGAGAGTTCTTTTAGGGATGGGGCGCCTGTTATGTTGAAGGTGAGGGTCATCTCGTCTGTCGGGGTCATGGTGGTTGTGGGGGCCAGGCTTCCGCCGTTTTCGTCTTCGTAGAGTGTGATTGTGGTTATGTTGAAGGCTGAGGCTGGGTTTGCAATGGATATGATGGTCAGGAATATTGCACAGAATGCGAGTATTTTTTGTGATTTTTGCATGGTTGTATAATTGGTTGTCGGGGTTTATATTTTTGAGGTGGTTTTGGGATGTATAGGGAGAATAGGGTTAGTAGGCGGCGGCGTATCAGATATTTTCCAGTACGGTGCTTACTTTTTCGATTTTTTGCCTTGAAAGGGTTTCGTCTCCGTCAAGAAATTCGAGTTCTGCCATGCCAAGATCCAGGGAAGCATTGTCAAGAAGGATCTGTTGTGCGGAATATTCTTTTCCTGTGCTTCTTTTGTTTTCGATGATGCTCTGCTTTTCTTTGTAAAGGGATTTCAGGCGCGATATTTCGCTTTTGAGGTCTTCGCCCAACATTTTGTTTTGTTGTATTGATTCTTTTAGGCTGTCTTTAAGGTTTTCAGATTCGGTTTCTTTTGGATATTGCGGGGAGTTTTGTAGGTTTTGTGATAATAGCGGGGAGGCAGGGGTTTCCTGGCTCTGAAGTTGTACTGGTTCTGTTTTTTTGAATATGTTTTTTAATTTATCTATGTCTTGCTGCTGTGGTGAAAGTTTTGGGGGAACAGGTTCCCAAGTGGAGGGGGGCGTTTCTTTGGGTTGTCCGGGGATATTTTGTATATTGGGGGTGGCGGGATTGGGATGGTCTGGTTGCTCATATATATGAGTTGAGGATGGCTGAATTATGGGAATGTCCCGGGGCCTGTTTATGTTGATTGCAGGAGGGTTTAGATTGTCAATTTGTGTTATGAGCCTGCTTTTTTCTTCATGGAGTGCGGAGATTTCTGAGGGGCCTTTTGTTGGTATTTGTGCGGGCTTTAATCTGCTGTTGTCAACTTGTGATAATTTTGCGTTTATATCATCGTTCAGAGTTGTGAGTTGGCTTATTTTTTTGTCAAGGTCATCGGGTACTCTTTTTTCGAGTTCTCTTAGGATGTCTTCGTGGACGCTGGTTTTGATTGTTTCGAGGTCCTGTGATGATATGTTTACGCCGTGTGTGGATATTTTGTCGACTATTGCGCCGACTATGTCTTTTAGTGTCTTTATTCTTGTGTCCTGTTCGGCGGTTTTGTTCTCTTGTTCCTGCTTTATTTTTGAAAATGATTCTTTTGTCATCCGGGATTCGGTTTTTATTTCAAGTGAATCTATTGATTTTATTGTGTCTTTGAGCATTTCGTTCATGTCGTCTATTTCTTTTGTGTATTTCCGGAATTCTGTGAGACGGTCGTCTAATTCTGCGAATATTTTTTCTGTTTTGGCTGCCATGCGGGATGTGTATTTTTCGCTATCGCTTATTTTTTCGATCTGTTTTTTGATTTCTTTTGAGATGTCGAGTAAGTTTTCGTAGCTTTTGAATTTGTCGAGAATTTTTTCGGTTTTTTCGATGAGTTTTTCTGTGTTGTTGATGCGGCTTTTGTGGAGTTCCAGTTCTGCCTGTACTTTCATTACTTCGGCGGCATGCTCTTCGAGATCGCGGTGAATCTTTTCGGGTTTCATGTGTGCGGTGGATTCTTTTATTTTTTCGAATTCGTCTTCGATTTTTGCGAATGTGTCTTCTTTTGAGAATATCATTGACCTTAGTTCGCCCACTTCTTCGGCAAGGTTTGCTATGCGTTCTCCTGATTCTGATTTTGATGTCTGGAATATTTCAAGTTTGCCTTCGAGTTTTTCTGTTTTTAGCATGACTTCGTTTAGTTTTTTCTCGAGTTCGGATTGTGTTTGAGCTTTGCTGTCTTCGCCGCTTTTGTCTTTTTTCAGGCTTTTGAGGAAGCCAAGCAGTTTTTTCTTTTGCTCTGTTTTTTCGAGATTATCGAATTCTTCGTGGGTTATTACAGGCTCCAGTTCCTTGACGTCTTTTTGCGGTGTGTCCGGTGCCTTAACGGAGGGTTGCAGGTTGCCGCCTTCCTGATCGGGCGAAGCAGATGCTTCTTTTTTTTCATTGTCTTTATTTTCTTCTGGCATTATGTGCACCGTACAAATCTATAAGTTCTTTTTTGGTTTTTGGTGTTTATATTGATTTTTGGTCTGGATATAGTCAAGGCACGAATAAATTGATTATAGTGCCTTGCCATATCCTTAAAATCATGACACTTCGTGTCAAGCTTTTGAAGACTGTGTCTTCAAAATTGCTCTGCAATTTTAGGATACTTTCGAGTATTATGACATGTCTAATATTTTGCGGCTTAGTAATGACTGGACGTAGATTTCTGCCATTTTGAACTGACCTTGCTTTAGCTTGGTTTTTGCGAGTTTTAGCTCGAGCTCGAGGTCCATGGTGTTTACGTTTCCTTGTTTTAGTTTTTCTATCTTGGTTTCTATTTTCTCGAGTTTTTCTGCAAATTCTTTGTAGAGTTTCAACTCTTCTTCGGTTATCTTGTGCGGTGAGTGCATTGTGGGGCGGAACTGGATGAACCATGGCTTTCCGTCGTTGTATCTCGGATTCTGGACCATGCCGACGCCTACGCCTTGCCGGGATATTTTTTCTGAGTAGTTGGCGCCGTATTTTTCTTTGACTTTGGCGATGTCTGCCATAGATTTTGTGTTGAGCTGGATTTCTGTCAGGATGTTTCCCTGTATCGCTTCTTTGAAGTCTGAGTAGACTTGTGAGCACATCACAAGACCGATGCCCCATTTACGGAATTCACGGCATGCTTTTTCAAGTGAGATATAGCCGCCTTTGCCCCCGTATTTTTCGAGGAGCCGGTGGACTTCGTCGAAGACTACGAGCATTTTCAGGGTTGTTGATTCTTCCCACTGGATTGAGAATATCGTGTCGATTATGCATTGGACAGCGGTGTCGTATTCGCCGGGTTTTAGCTTGTTTAGTGTGAAGACTGTTATTTCGCCGGGGTTCATGTATTTTTTGAAGTCTATTTTGACATGAGGGTCTGTTACTTCAAATATCATGCCGGGGAATGGATGAGCATCTTCGGGGCGCATGCCAAATGAGGAATAGTATCTCAGGAGGTTGTTGTCTTTGCAGGGTCTTACGAAGCCGGTCCATTGGGCGGTGGGATCGAATACTACGACGGGTATTTTTTGCTTGAGGGCTTCTTCTACGATTACTGATGCTGCTACGCTTTTGCCTGCGCCTGTGGAGCCGGATGTGAGTACGTGGGTTGTGAGGTCATCGGGGTTGAAGTGCGCAGTCTTGTTTGTTTCTGCTATTTTGCCGATGTCAAAGGAGTTGTCTGCATGCGGGAGTCTGTTGAAGTTCAGTGGGAAGACGTAGCGGGCTTTCGAGAGTTTCCAGAGTTTGTATCTTTTGTGTCCGTACCATGCGAGGAGGGCAAGGAGGATTATGAGTATTGATGCGAGCAGGACTTGTCCTCTTGTTGTTGCCCAGAATGATTGCACGACTTCGAAGGTGTCTGTTGCTGTGATTCTTTTTGGACCGTAGTCTGCGGTGACTTCTATGAAGTACTGGCCGGTGTGCAGAGAGGGGTTTATATCGCTTATGTCTATTGATTTTCTGAAGTTCCTGTTTCCTGTCAAGATAAGTATCTCTTGTGTGCTTTTTACAATATTTTCTGTTTTTGCTTCTTTGATGTTGTATGTGAGGGTTACGTTGAATTCTTTCATGATGCCGAGGTTGTAGAGCATGACGTGGAAGCGCAGGGTGTCTTTAGGCGTGATTTTTTTTGTTATCATCTCGATTGTCATTTCAAGGGATGTTAAGTCGCCAGGGGTTGTTTTTGATATTCTTATTATGACGGGAAGCCTCTGTTTTGATGCACCGGAACTTATTGTGATTGCGCCTGAATAGGTGTCTGGTGTCGTGTCTTTTTTTGAGTGGATGTTGAGGCTTACTGTCTTGTTTGAATATGGGGGGAGTGTGAATTCTTCATCGCTTATGTCCAGATAGTCGAGGATGTCGCCGGTCCCGGTAACGCTGATGGATATTGAGTTGTTGTTGCGGTTCAGTATCGTGAGAGTGTGTGTCTTGTTTTCACCAGGGGCAAGCTGGATGTTTATGAAGTCTGTGTCTGTCTGGTATTCGAAGTCAAGGGCGCCACAATCTTTTGGGCAGTTGTCTTTGTTCTCTGTCGGTTCGCAGATGCCGTTGCCGCATACGTGATATGTGCAGTCTTCAGGGCAGTTTTGCTCGTTTTCGCCGGTTTCGCAGATGTAGTTTCCGCATACGGTTCTTGGGAATGTTCCGGCACTGCTGCCTGAACTGCTGCCACCGCCGTCGGGAGAGACGGGGTCGATTGTACTGCCGCTGCAAAGACCGCCGCCGCACCATTTTGCAAGTGCGTAGGCGCTGTTGTGGGTTGTTGTAAATGTGAATGTGTTTTCGCTTACGTTTGGTGCAAGGGAGGAATTGAATTCTGTGAATTCGCCGTTGTCGCATACAAGGGTGTTGAAGTTCCAGTCGGTGCAATAGTAAAGCCTTATCTCGTTTTCGTCTGATGATGCCCAGGCGGCAAGTGCGCTTCCATAGTCCATGGTGACTGTGGCGTTG
>DAOVYR010000198.1 GCA_030635525.1 Candidatus Nanohalarchaeota archaeon
GGTGTGAACGGGTTTTTGATTGGGCCTATTGTGCTTGTGATTGCTGAGACTGTGCTTGTCAGTTATATGAATTTTTATATTGATGTTAGTAAAGAACATAACTGAGAAGAAAAAAGGAAGCGAACTAACTGAATCTTCACATATCGTCCCTTCTTGGAGGGGATGTGAACAGGTACCACTTTTCATCACCTTCAAGTTCGTCCATGATTCGCTTGATTATTGATTTTTTGGGATCGGGGAGCAGAGTCACTCTTTCTTTCAGGTCTTCTAAATTCTCGAATGGCTTTATTTTTCGCTGGTCAAGTATCTGCCACATGTGCTTTTTGCCTATGGTTGGAAGAAGTTCAAGCTGGTGCTGTTTTGTCGTGAGCGGACCGGCATCGTTGAAGAAGTCTATGAATCTTTTTTCGTTTTTGTCTATTAGTGATTCTATTGCAAATTTTAGCTCAGAGTGGGCGGTGGCTGTGAGTTTTGATGGCTCGATGCGACCGATTATTGATTTTACCTGATCTCTTTTTCCTGAGCCAATATATACTCTGTCCTGTATTTTCAATAATATGTCTTCTCTTGGGATTATTTCCAGGAGATTGAAATGCTCCTCACCCAGAACCTGTGCTATGGAATTGGATCTAGTTTGCCCGGGGTGGCCATGCTTCAGGAAGTCGAGTACGATTGACCATTCGTCTTTCATATAAATCACTTTTTCTTTTCTTTAGGCCTTACTTTGCTTATTATTTTTGCGATTTGTGTTATTTTTTCTTTTTCAAGTTTTACTCTTTCTTTCATGAATAGTGTATTTATCTCTTCTTCGTCTTTTGGCAGGAGGTTTAGCAGGGCCAATCTCTGGTGCTCTTTTAGGCCTTCTATTTTTGATAGTTCTTCGGTTGTGGATTTTATGTCTTTTTTGCTTAGTATTGTGCGTGTGCGAAGGTATTCAAGTGTGATTTTCTGCTCGTAGCCAAGGTCTTTTTCATTTTCTATATTTTCCTTTTCCATTTTTGTGAGTATGTCTTTTGCTTCATTGAATGTTATTGGAGTTGTATCTATGATTTTCATTGTTTTTCACCTATTGTGTGTTATTGAAGGGCTTTACGTGCTCAGGGGCAGCTATGAGTATTTTTGGCTTGTTTTTGTCTTTGATTGATACAAGGTATGCTCTGCCTCTTTTTTCTGTGATTTTGCCGATGATGCCTTGGTAGCGGGGGTGGGGCATGCCGTCCTGAAATGATGGCTCAAGGGCGATTACGACCTGTGTTCCCAGTTCGAGTTCTTTAAGCCTTTTTGTTATTGTTACTCTTGTCCTGTTTTTCGCTTTTAGTGTTCTTCTTGTCTTGTTTCTGAATCCTCTTGATCGTCTCATTTTTTTCACCGTTACATGTTGCTTTTTGTTATCCGTTTTATTATATTTTGTTATCTATTTTACTATATTTACAAATATATAAATCTGTATTTCTTTGTATGTGTTTGGCTTTAAATATTATAAAGCTTGCGGAGAAAATGTGCGATTTATGATTCAGCGGCAGTGAACTTCCGTTACAGTCAGGTCAAGCACTTCTATTTCTGTGTCAAGTATGGCGCTGATTGATGGTTCTGTCCGTCCGTCGTCGCCGGTTGCCAGTTCTTTTATATAGAGTCCTGCCTGTGTCTTTAATTCGACTTTCAGGATGTTATCTTTTGTTTTTGTGTATTTTACAGAGTATATCTTTCTTTTCCTTTTTATGTCTGCTCTCCTGTGTTTTACACGTATCGGCGTTTGCTGGGTGATTGTGCCTACCAGCGCATCTAGTTTTTCAAGGTCTTTTTCTGTAACTGGCTTTTTTGGCTTCAGTGTCAGAAGATATGTCTTGTCCGGATGGATGCTTTTGAGTTCCTGGAGTTCTTTTTTGCCAGAGTATCTGAGGCTGTCGATCTCTATTTTTTTGGCGCAGGTTTTGTTAATCGTTGTTTTTAGTTTTTCTAGTTCGAGTTGTCTTTTTGCCGGTTCTATGACCTCAATTACGAAGGGGCGCCATCCAAGGCATAGGACATCTATGTCTTCACGGCCCTGACCGTGGAATTTTGTGTCTACCCCTTCAGTTGCTTCAAGTATCGGCTCTGCTATAAGCTGCTGGACGCTTGTGTCATAGGTGAGGCCGCGCCAGTTGCATTTGTCGCAGCCATTGCCATGGCAATCGGGACAGTAGTGTTTAGTTTGCGGGATTTTTATGTGTTTTTTGTATCGCCCATAGAGGTATAGGGAGTTGATGGTTAGCTCGATTGCGTTTTTGTCGAGGTTGAGAAGTATTACGATATCGGGGGTTTTCAGGTCTACTTCTTTTTTTGTTTTTTTCTGTATGAGTTTTCCTATCTCTCTAGTGAGTTCTTTTTTTATTGATTCTGTGGTCTCGATGCCTGATGTTTCCCAGAGGCTTTCCTCGTTTTTCAGGAGACTGTCTGAGAGTCTTACGCCTATGTGGAATGTGTCATATTCGAGGTCATGTATTTCTTTTAGTATTTTTTTTGAGATTTGCGGGAGGTTCTCAAAGAGACCTTCGCATACGCAGCATGTGGCTTTTTCTGTCTTGATTGTTTTGTTTCTGAAGGTTAGCTCCCTGAAGTTGGCAGGATGGATTTTCTCGTCATCCTGTTCGGCCTGCATTGCAAGGATGAGGCGGACTGCTTTGCCGCGCTCTTTGTTTGTGCAGCCTGACAGGAGTTGTGCGAATTGCCGGCCAAGGCAGTTGTCGCAGACGTATCCGGTTTTTAGTATCCTTTTGGCAATGTCAATTATTTGCATGTTATCACATATAATCTATACACTGAATAGCGCGCAGTGAAATTATTTAAATGTTGTTTTTATGTGATA
>DAOVYR010000045.1 GCA_030635525.1 Candidatus Nanohalarchaeota archaeon
ACGGCGCATCAAAATTCAGCGCCGTAAAAGACAGTCTTGTGGTCTTGCGCGCGCTGTTCAAATACCGCATCAGTTCCCTTTCACACCCGGCATTTCATCAATAATATCCACAATCTTTTGCTTGGCCCTGCATTTATCAATACTGTCAGAAACATTTCTTAACTCAGCCACATTAATTTCATTATCAAAAGTATCACTGATCAGTTCAGGCAGATTCTCAAGTTCATCCTGCAAAATCATCTGGGCAATGCCCTTTTCCTTCAGGTGTTTTGCAAGCGCCTCCTGCTCCACCTGCTTCGGCTGCGGGATAAGAATCGACTTCTTAAAAAAAGCAAGAATATCACAAACCGTAGTATAGCCCGATCTTGAGACCACCACATCAGATGCTTTAATGAGTTCATACACATCATCAATCCACCGTACATACCTGATATTCTGCTTATCATCATGCTCCCCCGGCGCCTTGATAATAAATGTCCACCCTTTCATCTTCATCAACTCATCCTCGATCGCGAGAATCTTCTCCTCAAGCGCAAAAGGGCTGTGCTTGGGTCCGCTAATCATAATAACACACAGGTTGCCACGCACATTCAGCTTCTCTTTAATCTTCTTTTGATCATCATAATCTGCCGGCACACTACCGACAAGCGGCCCGGTATAAACAACCCTCTCAATATCCGTAACAGAATATGGATATATATTCTGTGGCGGTTCCAGATCCAGCACTGCCACCTTCCTTCCCATCTTAACAGAAAAGTTATGTATCTGTATTACAATATTCCTTATGATTTTACTGCTCAGAGGAAAATCCATCTGGTGGTCAACATATATGGCAGGAATCCCTAGACTTCTGCCTGTACAATGGCCAATGCTTCCGTCAGATATAACAACATCTGGTTTTTCCTTCTTTAGAATACCCCTCTCCCGAAAAAAAAGCCGTATTATTCCAAGAACAATCAGCGGCAGTCTTGCAACCGTACCTCCAATATCAAAAGACCCGTCAGACCTGTCTTTCCAGTCAACAGCAGGCAGATCATAACAAAAGAATCCCTCTTTTTGCGCGAATTCAACTCCCGGTCCCCACGTTCCAAAAATGACTTTATCTCCTCTTTTGTTAAGGACCTTGGCAACAGAAAGTATCCTTCCCACATGCCCAAGCCCCAGTCCATTACAGGAAATATATATTTTCAATTTAGGTATCATAGCATCAGGCACATAGTCATTGGATAATTTCATATCACTCACATGGATTTCTCATTATCGTCAATATAATCCAGAAACCAGCTCACAAAAAACGGCTTCAACAAATGATATTTCATCGCAAACTCAAAAACTTTCAAATGTATTGTACTCTTTTTAATACCATTCACAAAATCCTTACAATAAAAATCATACTTCTCAAACCGCCTGGAAGAAAAATCATCATCTCTGACAGCATCATAACACACATCTGCAGCAGCCCTCCCGCTGACAATTGCAGGCTCGATACCGGCACCTATAAGAGGATACACAAATCCGCCAGCATCCCCGCACAAAATAACTCTCTTTTTGTGATTATGCGTATTTTCAAGCAGATTCATAGGTATCATATGCGCCTTAACATCCCCTGCCCGAAGGCCAAGCCTCCCAAGCATCTCATCAAACTGCTCCCTAAGTTTCCCTGCCCTCGAAACCTTAGTGCCAAGCCCGACATTTATGCGTCCGTCCTTCGGTATAACCCACTCATAGCCGACAAAATCACTGTAAATGTATCCGACAGTACAATTCCCGAACCTCTTCTCGATCTCCTTGTTGCTCATCTTAATCTCAGACTCAATTGCAAGCGCAGAATCCTCCTTATCCCATCCGTTATTCAACCCTGTCTTCCTCGCAACAACACTATTCACTCCATCCGCGCCAATCACGATTTTTGACACAAATGTCCCTTTACCCGAGACAACCTTCACCTTCTTTGCATCACCCAGGACATCAGACACCCTGCAATTATCAATCACCTTTGCGCCAGCCTCAATTGCCTTCTTAGTAATAAGATAATCGAATTTTTTGCGCGAGAACATAAACGAGGGATACTTCTTATTGATCATGATCTTCCCGTCAAAATAGACCTTAACAGCATCAGTACTCCTCTCGACAATATCCTCGACATCAGTTCCATATATCCCGACAACATACCTTATTGTAGGACAAAACATACCCCCACACGGCTTATCACGTGGCAGTTTCTCCTTTTCCAGAAGCAAAGTCTTCAGCCCGAACCTTGCGCACTTCTCAGCAGCCGCACTCCCGCCAGGTCCTGCCCCCACAACAATCACATCATAGTCATACTTAAACATAAAAATTCCCTACACAAGTCCATTCACGCCAAAATATATAAAACCCACTCACCCAGCCACGAAAACACAACATAATTGAACCACACATGTGTAACCCCGAAAACAATGCCCCCGAAAATAGGAGCCCTGTAAACAAAATAATATAGCCCGCCAGTCAAAACATCATAAAGCACAGTAACACCCACACCCAGAGCCACAATATTCCATGAACCCAACCCCACAGCACCGCCGGCAAATGCCGCAACAACAATCCCAAGCAATGCAACAGGCAGATACCTCGCCTCCTCTTTGGTATAGACAATACTGACAGGATAGGCAACCAATCCCACGATGGCACCCATGATCGGTCCATAAAGCACGGCACATATAACAGTACCAAAAACACCAAGCTCAATCCCAAGCGGAAATCTTATATGCCTCTGGTACATCCTCGATGCAACCGCAAGCGCCGCAAATCCGGACACCACAAGAAACGGCCTGAAAAACACACCCAAAAACACCATCGCAGCAGTAATCATAACTGCGTATCTCCATGACTCAGGAAAAAAAGAATTCACACCCAAAGAAGGCACATCACATGAACTTCTGCAATTGTCACCCGCAGGAACAGACTCGCGCTTATCCCTATCTGCGCGGCACTTCCCACCCCCGATACCCCTCAAAACAATCCCTATAAGCCATCCGAACATAAACAAAAACCCATGATAGCGCCGTGGTCAGGTCGCCCATCAGTTATCATCTTTAGTCAAACAAGGCTGAAGTCATCACTCCACGACAGAAATGATTATCCCCTTAATTTTTAATATCTAATGACCTATACGGTATCTCCGAATGAGTCGGGTAAAATATCCAGGGACATTTTACATTGCGATTAGAAAGATGTGAACTAAAATCAACACTAGTCGACGCTGTAGAAAACAGGGATATTACATCTCATAAACATCCTATGAGTTTGTGTGATTATTAGGCTAATGTGGTATGACTCAAAAACACCACCCTCTACCGTCTATACCTATTTGTTACTGCACAGAGTTCACAAAAAATGCAAAAGATTTATATGGTTGATGTCATAACAATAAGTTCCACAATATTGGGGGGAGTTATTATAAAAACGATAATTTTTATTTTGTTGATTGGTATTGTTCTTTTTCCGGGAATTGCACATGCAGCAGATTTGACAATAAACTCTGTTGCGGATATGGTCGATAACTGCAGCTACAATTCAACAACGCGTATGCATAATTGCACTCTTGATTCAGTCAATGAAAAATGGACTAATGTGTATGTAAACATACCTAAATTTGTTGGGACTGACGTTATTGTTGCCGGATACAACAGCAAAAAATACGGGTGGCAGCAGGCAAGGTTAGACAGCAGGCACATAATAATTGAAGCTGAAAATGATGTGGTGTTTGCGACAGGCATAGATATGCTGGGCTCTCAGGGAGATAGCGGCGGACGGCCTGGCAGGCTGACTGTAAAAGCAAAAAAGATTCTTGTAAACGGAAATATCAAATCATACGGGGCATATTTTGACAAATATGATGCCGCGGGCTCAGGCGCAAGTGCCGGGGCAGATGTTGTGCTTGAGTCAGGAAACACCACAATTACAGGCTCAATTCTTAATTATGGCGGAAGCTGCTGCTGCGAGGAAAATAGCTGTCCGTCAAATGTTGGCGGGAATACTTACATAAAAGGGAGGGATTTTACTATTGAAGGTACTGTATATTCTTATGGTGGCTCTGGGACAGGTCGTTATCAAAGTGGGCGAAACGCAGGAAATCTCGATATCAACATTACTGGCCATGCAACTATTAACGGAAATTTGAAGCTTTATGGCTCCCATGCGACAACAAAAGATGATAGGAATGGTGGTTCTGGTGGTTCCGTCACTGTTGTTGCGAAGAATTTTAACTTTGCAGGAACTTCTTATCAGTATGGCGGCTCTGGCGGAAAGTATAGATCCAAAAAGAAAAATCTTTTTTGCGGTCATAGCGGAACTTCAGGTTCCTTTCGTGTTATCGCAGAAGACATCAACATAACCGGCAATATAAACACATATGGTACCGGTATAAGCGGCTGCTGCTATGGCGGTACTCCAGGAGATATTTCTCTTAGAGGCAGAAATTCTGTTTATCTGAATTATGCAAATGCTGATGCGAACAAAAGAAGAGTTGGAGCCAATATTGACATATATTCTAAGGGCTCTGTAACTATTGGCACGCTAAGCCTTAAAGGCGGTCCCGGAACAGGCTATGACGGGTGGTGTAAAAACTTGAAAGGAGGTGCCCCTTGTAGAACCCCGGGAAACATTGGCGGAACTCTGAGAGTATATGGCGACACGATTAAAGTTACAGGACCAATAACCGCGACCGGCGGAAAAAGCGGTGGAGAGACAGGTTGGGATTCTTGCATGAGTCTTGGTGGTGGCGACGGCGGAGCTATTTACCTGAATGCACTTAAGAACCTGAGCATATTGAATACAATAACTTCGGACGGCGGGCTATCTACCGGTAGAAGTGGCGATGGCGGTGTTGGCGGAAAAATACATCTTGCATCCGATGTTGTTGAAATTTCTGCCCCTGTCCATGCAACCGGCGGCAAAGGAGGGTACAAGTCAGATTACCATGGCGGCAGTGCAGGCAACGGCGGCAAAGGGGGGTATGTGTTTATTTATACTGATGATTTAAGTGTTTCGTCAGTAGTCGAGGCAAAAGGCGGCGAAAGCGGCTGGTCAGAAGAAGAAGTGGGCGACGATTGTGAAAGGGGTGATGGGGGCGACGGCGGAAAAATAATACTCTTCAGGAACGGAACAATTCTTGATGTTGATTCATCTTTTGATATTTCCGGAGGGCCTTTACCATCTGGAGGCTGCACACCAGTATCGCCACCCTGGGACGGCCCGGTAGGCGACCCCGGCGAAAAAAAAGGATATATGCGGGAAGTAGATAGTGGATTCAGAATAATCTCTTTTGTAAAGAACGCAGTTGATATGTCCAATTTCACAGGCTCCCTTCAGGCAAGGATCATTGACAAGCATACAAGACAATATGTCTATCCTCCTTTATCGTATGCTATCTGGCAACCGTATGCCCAGATTTATTCAGGGGATTTAAATTCATATCTTGGAAGAGAGATACCTGCAAGAATCTTGCTTGGAAGACAACATACAATGGAAATAATTATCTCAGACGACCTGTTGTTTGAATTAAGTAATTGTAATTTATACATTGCTAAATGCAACCCGGTTTTTATCGATTTTGTTGAATATTATGAATCCATTTAAACACTATTTTGAACGCCATACGGGAATTTATGTTTTGACAGTATTATCTATAGTCGTCTTGTTTTCATCCCTTGCTTTTGCAGATTCGTGTTCAGATACTGATGGCGGGATTGTTTACACGCAGAAAGGGATTGTTGAAGTAAAAGATACTGACGGGAATGTTATTTCTACAGATACAGACCAATGCGAGATATTCGATGTAAGACTATTGGCGGAATATTACTGTGATTCAGACGTTGTAAAAGTGAAAACATATACCTGCCCCACTCCATGCGATAATGGCAAATGTGATCCTGCCCCGGATACCTGTTCTTATTATGATTATGACTTTTTCCCGCCAGCAGGCCCCTTAGATGGTTGTGATACCGGTTTTACCTGCTGTATGGATGCATGCCTTGCCTGTGGTACAGATAGAACACTGTGCTGTTCTGTGGATGGCGACGATGGGGATTGTTGCGATGCTACAGAGGTGTGTGATGAAGACAAAGGCAAATGCATAAAGGTAAATTGCGACGATCCGACAGACCCGAATTATTGCACGATATGCGATTTTTGCTATGACAGCATCCAGAACTGCGGTGAGGCATGCATTGATGGTGGCGGCTTCTGTGTATCAGGAAGCGAATACACTGCAGGAGTCTATCCAGTGATAGATGTTTTTGGTATAGAAGGATCATTGCTCACAGATTACCTTGTTGAAGATGTAGAAATATACTATAGTGACATTTTCAGGTGCTTTGACGGGCTGGACAATGATTATGATTGCTTAATTGATTCTGCGGACCCGGATTGTTCATTTATACTGCCTCCAGGCGCCTGTATTGATTCCGATGGCGATGGATATGGTCTTGGATCCGGGTGTTTGGGTGCTGACTGCGACGACACAGACCCGGCCATCTGGATAAACTGCGATACGACACCTCCACAGGTCAACATAACCATAGACAACAATGATACATACGCAAACAAATTATCTGTGACACTTAATCTTCAATATTCAGATGATATCTCACTGCCGGCTCAACTCCGGTGCAGATTCTCAGATGATAATATTACCTACACTCCATGGGATGCATGCACACCATCAAAAACCTGGGTATTATCTGGTCCGGACGGGACTAACACAGTCTATATCGACGTCAAGGACGCCCAGGGAAACATAAATGACACAGAAAGCGATTCAATAATACTTGATACAACACCGCCCTTATCAGATACTCGCGTGATACCCGATCCTTCACAATCCTTTGCAAATGTTACCTTTGAAACCACTTGTTTAGACAGCATTTCCGGTTGTGACAGTACAATTATCGACATCTATTCAGACACATGTATCATCAATCATGGTGGCACCGCCATAAACTGCACACTGAAACTGCCCTTTCAATGTGAAGATAATGTATATATTTATTCCGCAAACACGAAAGACATTGCGGGCAATTTGAATAAGACAGACAGCACATTCACCGTCAAAAAAATGGACGGATGTTCATGCATCATGTCAGATGAATGTTTTTCACTCTCATGCATAGCAAATGAGATATGCTCGCCTCAAATACCCCCTGAGATAAGTTTTGCCTCCGCTGGCAGCTTTGAGATACCTCTGGGTAATACAGAGATAATTGTTTTAAGGCTTAAAAATCCGATGAGTATCCAGGATTCAATAAAGCTCAGCATCTATACAGACCCTTCTGTAATGCAGCAATGGTCATATTTTGAAGGCGAAAGATACACAGAAAACCACGACACAAAAACAATACAGTTTGGACCCCAATCCGAACAATTGGTGCCATTATACATCTATGGCGGAAAGACAGGCACCTATCGGCTGACCATAGACGCAGAATCACTTACGACGAGCCAGCGCTCCTACAACAAGACCACTCTAAGTGTTGTTCTCAAAGAAAAAGATGGCATAGATTCAACGACACCTGGCATGCACCTTATAGGCATACTCATTATCCTGATTTTCGCAACATTCATCGCGACGAAAAGAATCACAGATTCTCATGCGTAATCGGCATAAACTTCAGCCCGTATTGCACAATCCCTTCCTTCCCATCCTCATAAATCTTCCTGAAAGTCGTCTCAACACGCAACCCCATCCCGAGCTTCTCGAAATCGCAGTCAACAACCTGCCCGAGCACATTAGGGCCATTCTCGTCCATCTTGACAATAGCAAGCGCATAAGGCGCACCCTTCTCAAACCCTGCCGGCGGCGCAGAA
>DAOVYR010000193.1 GCA_030635525.1 Candidatus Nanohalarchaeota archaeon
AGGAGGCTGTCGTGGTGCTGGCCTGTGTTCATTACGAAGAGGGGGATGTTGTGTTTTTCTGCGGCGGGTATGAGGGACCATTGCTTGTAGAAGTCGGGTTTGGTGGCTGTTACTAGTGCGATTATATAGTCGCCCTGCTCTGCTATGTTGTCCAGTTTCTGTTCGTAGAGTTGTAGTGGTTCATGTTTTAGTGTTTTGAATGGGTCTGTTTGCATTTTTTTCACTTGTGTCAGCCTTCAGAAAGGCTGGCGATCAGAGCGACCATAAACCTACGGTTTAGGTCACTTGTCAGTTCTGTTCTGATGCGGTTTAGGTCACAGGGCTCGTTCAGTTACGGTTTAGGTCACTGGCGCTTTGCTCAAGTACATAAAAGGTCACTTGTCTGCTTTGCTCAAGCGCATTAAGGGATTATTTTGTGTTCTTGTTGTATTGTCCGGGGTTTCTTTTTATAGGTTTTGTTTGTGAAATACATAAATACATAAGTTTGTGTGGCTGGTATATGTTGTGTATATTGTAATATGGTGGTTTTATGGGGATTTTTCGGGCTTATGATATCCGGGGCTTGTATCCGGATGAGATTGATGAGAAGATGGCTTTGAAGATTGGCAAGGCATATGCGACGCATACGCGCTATAAGACGGTTGCTGTCGGGTGCGATGCACGGCTTTCTTCGCCTGCGATTAAGGCGGCGCTTATCAATGGGCTTAAGTCGTGTGGTGTTAGTGTTTTTGATGTAGGTATGGTTACTACGCCTATGCTTTATTTTTCGAGGGCTTTTTTTAAGTGCGACGGGGCGCTGATGGTTACTGCTTCTCATAATCCGCCAGAGTATAATGGGGTTAAGATGTGCAAGGGTGAGTTTGTGCTGCCGCCGGATGAGATTCGGATGCTTGAGCGCCTGATTTGTGAGGGGGTGTACCGGAGCGGCAAGGGTGCGGTTTCTCGCCGTAATGTTCTTGTTCCTTATCTGAAGTTTCTTAATGATAGTGTGAAGATTGAGCGGAAGCTCAAGGTTGTTATTGATGGCGGGAACGGGACTGCGGGGCCTGTTGCAGAGAAGCTTTTTTGTGATATTGGTTGTGATGTGGTGTCTATTTATTGTAAGGCGGATGGCAATTTTCCGGGGCATCTGCCTGATCCGACTGTTGCTGAGAATATAGTGGATCTTAAGAGTAAGGTGGTTGTGTATAATGCGGATGTTGGTATCGCGTATGACGGTGACGGGGATAGGGTTGTGTTTGTGGATGAGAGGGGTCTTGAGCTTTCATGTGATGAGGCGCTTGCGCTGCTTGCGCGGGAGGTGCTTTATAAAAATCACGGGGCTAAGGTTCTTTGCGATGTGAAGTGTTCGAAGCTGCTTATGGATGATGTGCGGAAGCATGGTGGTGAGCCGGTAATTTCCCGGACAGGGCATACTTTTATTCGCAGGAAGATGCTTGAGGATATGATTCCTATTGCGGGGGAGGCTAGCGGTCATGTTTATTATAATGAGGTCGGGTTTGATGACGGGATTTTTGCGTCTTTGAAGATGGTTGAGCTGCTTTCTTTGAATACTCATAAGAAGCTGAGTGGCCTCCGGGATAGTTTGCCTGAGTATGTTTCGACGCCGACTATCAAGGTTGAGTGTGAGGATGATGAAAAGTTTGAGATTGTTTCCAAGCTTCAGAAGGATTTTGCTAAGGAGGGGTATGAGGTTATTACTATTGACGGTGCCAGGGTTGAGTTTGGATATGGGTGGGGGCTTGTGAGGGCGTCTAATACTGAGCCTGTGCTTAGTCTTCGGTTTGAGGCGAGGACTCAGAAGCAGTTAGATGGTATCCGGGATATTTTTATTGAGATGCTTGAGAAGTATCATCTGCGGATTTGATTGGGTTGGTTATTTTCGCCATTTGAATTTGAGGGTTGAGAGGTCTATTTTGTATTTGCCTGCGCCCAGTTTGATTATTAGCGGGCTTTGGTTGAAGAGGTTTACGAGGTCTATTTCGTATTTGCCTGGCTGCTTGATGTTTATTGCTTCTATGTCTAGGGCTACTGCGTCGTCTTTTGTGCTGGTTTTTTCGTTGTTTGAGATTATTTCTCTTACGTCGCTTTCTATTTCTTTTAGCTGGGTTTTGGTTAGTTTTTTGACTGTCTCTTCTGCTTTTTTGAGGTTGTCTTCTTTTATGTAGAAGAAGAATTTGGAGCCGCATTCGTCGCAGCCTTCGAGAAGGTAGTCTGCTTCGTCAGGATGGATTTTTCCGCAGTGTGTGCATTTGTTTGGCATAGAGATCTATCTCATGTGTAGCAGTAGGTCGTCTGGTTTTTTTTCGATTTTTTTGATGATGTCTGCAGGACCGATGAGGGTCAGTCCGCGTTTTTTGCCGGTGATGAATTCGAGTATCTGGTCTTTTAGTTTTTTTAGTACTGTGTCGTTTTCGTCTGATGCTGTGAGGTCCAGGGAGTCGAGTTCGATGCCTGAGAAGTTTGTGCTTATGTTTTTCATTGTCTCTTCGATTAGTTTTGCTTCTTCGTCTGGTTTTAGTTTTGCGTCTATCATGATGATTGTGTTTTTCTTGAGGTCGCGCAGCATGTCTTTGATTCCGTCTTCTTTTAGTTTTTCGTATGGGTAGAATTTAATTTTTACGTCCATCTGTATTACCTTTTGTTTACAGTACTTCAAATAGTTTTTGGTAGAGTTGTTCTGTGTTGTGTTTCTCTTTTGCGCTTATGCCGATGACTTCGTACTGGGGGAATGCCGAGCGGATGGCTGTTGCGTTGGATTCTTTGAGGTCTAGTTTGTTTGCGACGATGAGGACGGGTATGCCGCGGGCTTCGAGGTTGCCGAGTATTGTTATGTTTACCTGGTTGATGGGGTCTTTTGTGGCGTCGAGGATGACGAGGACTGCGTCCATCTTGTCGAGCCATTTGATGGATTCGATGACGCCTTTTGTGGCTTCTTTTGCGCGCTCTTTGGCCTCGGGGCGTTTCATGCC
>DAOVYR010000203.1 GCA_030635525.1 Candidatus Nanohalarchaeota archaeon
AATTGTATAAGTGCAGGGACGATGTTGATGATTTGCAATCGCAGTTTAGTGATTGTATGTCCAGTCTTTCTGTTGCAGAGGAGCTTTACAGGACGTGTAATTCAGAGAAAGCTGAGGTGATGGGTGAGTTGCAGACTGCTAATGATAATTATAATTCGTGTCTGGTCGGTGCGGATGCTTTGAAGTCCAGCCTGGATGTGTGTAATTCTGAGAAGTCGGTTAAGGAGACTAATCTTGCTGTGTGCAATAGTGAACTTAGTGAGATGGATTCAAGGTTTGAGTTGATGGATGCGGAGAGGGAGAAGATTCTTGGCAATTATGCTAATAGTGTTTGTTGTACTTTGAAAATGCTTGGTAATCCTTCTTTGAAGTATTATACTGTTGTGAATAACAGGGTTGTCTGTTCTGATACTGAGGGAACTGAGTTTGGCAGTTGTGATTATGAAAATTAGAGACTAAATTAGCGCGCTTTTGAGCGCGTCTTTGCATGTGCATGTGCGCTCTTTTGGTATTGATTCTATGGTTTTTGTGAGGAGGGTTTTTACTTTCTCTTCGTTTTGTTTCATTGTGTTTATTATGTCCTCTATTGTGACGTTGTGTTCTTTCCAGCAGTCGTAGTCTGTTACCATGGCAATTGAGGCGTAGCAGATTTCTTTTTCTTTTGCGAGTACGCATTCGGGTACCAGTGTCATGTTGATTGTGTGTGCGCCCCAACTTTTAAACATTAGTGATTCTGCTCTGCTTGAGAATCTTGGGCCGTTGATGCAGACTTGTGTGCCTTTGTCGTGGACAGGGTAGTTTAGTTTTTTGGCTGTTTCTGTCAGGAGGGTTCGCAGGTGTTCGCAGAAGGGGTCTGCAACAGATATGTGGCAAACCTGTCCTTTTTCGTAGAATGTGGATGTTCTTGAGTGGGTTCTGTCTATGAACTGGTCGAGTATTACGAGGTCGCTTGGTTTGTATTCTTCTACCAGTGAGCCTACTGCGGTTGGTGCAAGGATGCGCTTTACGCCGAGTTGTTTTAGGGCATGGATGTTTGCGCGGTAGTTTACCATGTGCGGGGGTATCTTGTGGCCCGGACCGTGCCTGTTTAGGAATGCTACTTTTTTTTGGCCTAGTGTTCCTGTGATTATTGTGTCTGAAGGGTTGCCGTAGGGTGTGGTTATGTTTATCTCTTGTGTGTCTTTCAGGAGGTTCGGGTCGTAGACGCCTGTGCCGCCTATTATTCCTATTTCTGCTTTTGCGTTCATTTGTGTCACTGTTTTTGTTGTTGGATGGTTATTATTATAAAGTTATCAGGTTAATAATCTTGCATTATATTATTGTATGCGGTATGCTTTGTTGTATATTGTTTGTTTTATGTGCAGGTGATTGTATGAATTTTGATTCAAGGATCAGGAAGATACCGGATTACCCGAAGAAGGGAATTCTTTTTTATGACATTACTACGCTTCTTAAGGACGGGCGCGCTTTTAAGGCGGTTGTGGATAAGCTTGAGAAGCGCTATGATGATCGCGAGGTTGATGTCGTTGTCGGTATTGAGTCGAGAGGATATATGCTTGGAGGAGCGCTTGCGGACAGGCTTGTTGCAGGATTTGTGCCTGTGAGGAAGCAGGGCAAGCTGCCGGCTGAGACGATTTGTGCGACTTATACGAAGGAGTATGGTGATGACGGGCTTGAGATCCATAAGGATGCTATAGAGCAGGGTCAGAAGGTTCTTATTGTGGATGATCTGCTTGCGACGGGCGGTACTATTGCGGCTACTGTTGAGCTTGTCGAGAAGCTTGGAGGCGATATTATGGGTATTTGCTTTTTGATTGAGCTTACGGGTCTTGGCGGCAGGAATAAGATCGATAGCAAGTATCCGATATTTAGTCTGATTGAGTATAAGGGGTAGGTGTGTGTTATGGTTGATCTTGTTGTTGTTGGTTCTGTTGCTCTTGATTCTGTTAAGACGCCGTTCGGGGATGTCAAGGATATTCTTGGGGGCGCCGCTACTTATTCGTCTGTTGCTGCGAGCATCTTTTGCAAGCCGGGGCTTGTCGGGGTTGTTGGCAAGGATTTTCCTTCTGAGCATCTGGAGTTTTTGCGCGAAAGAAAGATTGAGACTTCCGGGCTTTCGGTTGCGGAGGGTAAGACGTTTCGGTGGTCCGGGTATTATGAGTTTGATATGAACCAGGCGCATACTACTGATACGCAGCTTAATGTGTTTTCTTCTTTTAAGCCGAAGATCCCGGATGCGTATCTTGGGGCTAAGTATCTGTTTCTTGCCAATATTGATCCTGTGCTGCAGAATGGTGTTTTGGAGCAGTTCAAGGATCTGGAGCTTGTTGCGCTTGATACGATGAATTTCTGGATTGAGACTAAGAAGGAGGAGCTTCTTTCTGTTATAAGTAAGGTTGATGTTCTTTTGATTAATGATGCTGAGGCGCGCCAATTGATGGGTACGCCTAATCTTGTGCATGCGGCGAGGATGCTTTTAAAGAGGGGACCTCGTGCTGTTGTCATTAAGAAGGGTGAGCACGGTGCGCTTCTTTTTACGGACGGGGTGTGCTTTTTTGCGCCTGCGTATCCGCTTGAGGACCTGAAGGATCCGACGGGTGCGGGGGATTCGTTTGCCGGAGGGCTTATGGGGTATCTTGCAAGTAGTGGTGATGTGTCTTTTGATAATATGAAGCGGGCTGTGATTTACGGGAGTGCTGTTGCTTCGTTTAATGCTGAGGATTTCAG
>DAOVYR010000046.1 GCA_030635525.1 Candidatus Nanohalarchaeota archaeon
CGCCGGGGCAGCAGTTTTTTTCGATTTCTTGCAGTTCCTGTTCTTTGATTTTGCCTGCGCTGTATTGCCCGACTGCCTCGAATGCGGATATGAGGTCGCATTTGTTGTTGTTTGCTAGCCCTGAGTCCATTGGACCGCCGGTCAGGATTATTGCCGGGATGTTTATTCTTGCTGCTGCCATCAGCATTGCGGGGGTTATTTTGTCGCAGTTTGTTACACCTACCCAACCGTCGAAACAGTGGGCGTGTGTCATTAGTTCTATGCAGTCTGCGATTGTCTCTCTGGATGCAAGTGAGTAGCGCATGCCGCCATGTCCCATGATTATGCCGTCGCAGATGCCGGGGACGCCGTATTCAAAGGGGTATCCGCCTGCGTCTATTATGCCTTTTTTTACTTCTTCTTTTAGTTCGTTCAGGTGGATGTGGCCGGGGATGATGTTGTTGTAGGAGTTTGCTATTGCTATGAATGGCTTTTTGAAGTCTTCGTCTGTGAGTCCGTCTGCGCGGAGCAGGGCGCGGTTCGGGGCGCGTTGGATACCTTTTTTTACTGTGTCTGATAGCATTTTTTGTCACTTCCTTTGTTTTTTTAGTGGTCTATTTATGTGCGCTGATGATTATGTATTCCCATAGGCCTTTTTTGAGGGCGCGGTATTGATGGTATGCTGATGCTATGGTTTTTGTCTGGGTCTGTGTTCTTTTTCCTGCCAGTTGAAGGAGTTTGTATAGCGGATATATGAAGATGCTTCCGAGGTACATGCGCCTTGATGAGGGTATGATGTTTTTTGTTATGTTTTTGAGTTCAATGTTTTTGAAGCCTGCATGTTTCAGGTCTTTTTCGAATTCTTTGGCGCTTACAATATTTGGCGATGCCCAGCCGTTGAGCCATCTGTCAATCATGTGTTGTTCTTTTTTTGTTATGTCTTCTTTTTTGAAGATGTCTGCTATTATTATTCTTCCGCCGGGTTTGAGGATTCTTTTTGATTCTTTTAGGAAGCTATGCTTTTTCTCTGCAAAGATTGCGCTTTCGATTGCCCATACGGTGTCGAAGGTGTTGCTCTTTTGTTTTGTGTCTGTGAAATCTCTTGCGTGGAATTCTGTCAGGTCCTGTACGTTGTTTTTTGCAGAGAGTTTTTTTGCTTTTTCTATCTGCATGTTGTTTATGTTTATGCCGACTACTTTTGTGCTGTAGTTTTTTGCGAGCCAGATTGCGCTCCCGCCAATGCCACAGCCTGCATCCAGTATTTTGCTGTTTGGTTTTATTTTTGCGGTTTTTGCAATGATGCGGTTCATGTTTACCAGGGCTTTGTCATGGGTTTTGTGGTCTTTGTCGTGATAGCCGTAGTGGATTGAGTAGTTTCTGTTTGAGCCCCAGAGCAGTTCTATGTCTTTCTGGGTTTGGTTGAAGTACTCAATTGCCTTTTTTTTTGTCATCACTGCATCAATGGGTTTTTAGAATTTTATTTGTTTGGGTGATATGTTATTTCGCATTATAAGTATTTTCCGATATCTTTATCACTTGTTTGCAGGGTATTTGGGTCGTACTCGTTATCTGATTTAAGTTCGTACAAATCTCCATTTGCTTTGTAAGTTATTTTTGTAACTTCATGTTGTTGTCCATCTATGGTTATTTTATCTCCTAAATTTATATCCTTCATAATATCATCTCCATAGTTATCGATTTTAGTTTTATTAATCATAAATTAATCATAACTCTTTTATATTTTGTGTGTGCCAAAGTTATGATTCTAGTAGGGTTCGGGTAGGTCGTCGAATGATAGCAGACTCATGCCTGTTTCGTTGTCGGGTTGCCTTTTTGCGGTTGTGTCTTTGTATTCCTGGAGTATTGCTTCAATCACTATGAAGACTTGTGTCTCTTTTCTTATGCAGGCGATTGTTGTGTCTTTGTCGCGGCCTAGACTTGCGTGGATGTGGATTTTTGGCTCATCGTCCTGCCAGAATATTGTGCCGAATCCTACTGTCTCGTGTGCGTCTTGTATCTGTCTTTCTATCGGGGTTGGCGGAAGTTCGTCTTTTTGCGGGCCTGTTACTATGCCTGCTTTTTTTAGGGCGCCTAGCAGTTGTATTGTGCCTGCTTTTATCTGGTTTTGTTTTATGAATGCTTTTAGCTCTTCTAAAAAGTCGTCGTTGTGGTCGAATTTCAGGATGAATGTGCGGCCTAATGTTGCTTGTTCTGATTTCATTATGTATTCCCCCTTTGTCTTTGGTGGTGTCCTTCCTCGAGCCCCCACCCACCCAATTAATGAATATGTAATGGACACATGTTGAGTATGGTATGTTGTGATTTTTTATTGCCTTTTGTTGTATAGCAGGTTGGATGCTTCTTCGAATGCTTCTATGCTTGCGACTATGATGTCGGGGCTTGTGCCCATCGCAATCACTGTGGTGTTGGTTTTCATGTCTGTCACAGCCATCTTTATGTCTACTGTGGAGTCTGAGTCTTTGCTTTTTATGTCCACTTTGTAGTCTGTCAGTATGTAGTTCATGTTGTTTTTCAGGAGGGCTTTCTGGAATGCGTTGATGAGCGCATCTACTGGCCCGACGCCTATTGATGATTCTTTGTATGTGCTGTTTTTGTATTCCAACTGGATGTTTGCCGTGGGCTGTTTATTTTTTTCTGAGTTTACGCTGAAGTCTATGATCTTTATTGTTTTTATTTTGCCTCTTCGGATGCTTTTTTCTATTATCATCTGGAGGTCGGCTCTTTTTATCTGCTTTCCTCTTTTCAGAAATGATGTTATCTGTTCTCTTGCGTTTTCCATGTCTGTGTTTGTTAGTTCGATGTCGAATTCGTCTTTTACTGTTTTTTCTATTTTGTTGTCTGCCGGGGTCTTTTCAAAGAGGATTTTTTTGTCGTCTGCGCTGATGTTTGCTGAGCAGATCTGGTAGTATTTTTTGTTGAGGAAGCGGTCAACTTCTTCGTCGATGGGGTCGATTACAGGGCACGATGGGAGTGCTTTCAGTACTGATGAGGGGTCTTTCAGGCCTGCGCCTGTCATCACGAGGACTATTTTTTCGTCAGGTGGTATTTGCTTGTTTTTTAGCATTTTCTTTAGTGCTGCAAGTCCTGTGGCTGCTGAGGGCTCTACGAATATTGATTCTTCTTTTGCGAGGAGTATTTGTGCGTTTAGTGTGTCTTTGTCGTCTACGTCGATTGCTGAGCCGCTGGATTCGTAGATTGCTTTTAGTATTTTTTTGCCGTCGAGCGGGTCGCCTACGCATATTGCTGATGCGATTGTTGATGGTTTTTCCTGTATCCTGAATGTCTTTTGATTTTTTTTGTAGGCATGTACTATGGGGTTTGCTCCTTTTGCCTGTACGCCGATTATTTGCGGGAGGGTGTCTGTGAAGCCTAGTTTTTTGTATTCTTTGAAGCCTTTCCATATTGCTGATGAGTTTGTGCCGCAGCCTATGGGGATGATTATTTTGTCTGGGGCGCGCCAGTCAAGTTGTTCTGCGATTTCGAAGGCAATGGATTTCTGGCCTTCTGCACGGAATGCGTAGTCTCCGCAGAGGTAGAAGTTGTGTTTTTTGCTGAGGTTGATTGTCAGTTTTACGGCGTCTGCGTAGGTGCCTCTTATCTGGATTAGTTTTGCGCCGTAAGAGAGGGTCTGTGCGAGTTTGCCTATGGGGGTGCCCTCGGGGACGATTACGTAGCATGGGAGGCCTGCTTTTGCGGCGTAGGCTGAGACTGATGCTGCCATGTTGCCTGTTGATGCGCAGCAGACTGCTTTTTTCCCCAGTTCGAGGGCTTTTGTGATCTCTACCATGGTTCCGCGGTCTTTGAATGCGCCTGTGGGGTTTGCTCCTTCGTATTTTATGTAGAGGTGCTTTAGCCCGAGCATTTTTCCCAGGTTTCTGCATTCGTAGAGGGGGGTGTTGCCTTCGTTTAGGGTTATGATTTTTGTCATGTCGTCTATGGGGTAGAAGTTGAGGTATTTTAGGGATGTTATGGGAGCTGTTTTTATGAGGTGCCTGTTTAGTTTTTCTGTGATCTTTTCGTAGTCGTAGGTTATGTCCAGTGCGCCGCCGCAGTCAAGACAGTTGCTTGTGGTGTCTTTTTCGTCCCATTCTTTTTTGCAGTCAATGCATACTAGCCTGTATGATTTTTTGTTCATTCCGGTGTCCTTTCTGCTGTCTGTGCTATTGCGTCTATTTCTATTTTTGCGTTTTTCGGGAGTTCTTTTACGCAGACTGTTGCGCGGGCAGGCTTGCTTTCTTTGAAGTAGGTTTCGTATATCTCGTTTACTTTTGCGAAGTCGCTGATGTCTGTGAGGTAGATTGTTGTTTTTAGTACGTTTTCGAGGGTGGCGTTGGATGCTTCAAGGATTGCTTTTAGGTTTTCGAGGACCTGTTTTGTCTGGGTCTCGATGTTTTCGTTCAGGAATTTTTGGGTTTTTGGGTCTATTGCGATCTGGCCTGAGATGTATAGGGTGTTTCCTGTTTTTATGGCCTGCGAGTACGGACCGATTGCATGGGGGGCGTTTGGGGTGGTTATTGTTTGTTTTTTTGTCGTAGGGTCACCTTTATTTTTTTTCGAACATTGAGCGGATCTTTTTGCCGGTGGTTTCTAATTCGTGGCTTTTTTCTTTTTCGCGCATATCGTTTAGGTTTTTGCTGCCGCTTCTGAATTCTTCGAGCCATTCTTTTGCGAATGCGCCGGATTCTATTTTGTCGAGGGTTTGTTCCATTACTTTTTTTGTGTCTTCTGTTATTATTTTCGGGCCGATTGTCCGTCCGCCGTATTCTGCTGTGTTTGATACCACGTTCCACATGTGGTCAAGACCGCCTTCGTACATGAGATCGACTATCAGTTTTAGCTCGTGGAAGCATTCGAAGTATGCCATCTGCGGTGGATATCCTCTTTTTACGAGTGTCTCGAAGCCGGCTTTTACAAGTTCTGCTGCACCGCCACATAAGACTGCCTGCTCGCCGAAGAGGTCTGAGTAAGTCTCCTGCTTGAATGTGCATTCGAATACTGCTGCTTTTGTGAAGCCCATGGATTTTGCCATTTCAAGGGCGATGTTTTTTGCCTGACCTGTTGCGTCTTTTTCTATTGCGACCAGGCCCGGGACGCCGAATCCTTCAAGGTATCTTTTTCGCTCTTCTGTGCCGGGGGATTTCGGGGCTACCATTATTATGTTTATGTCTGCGTTTTCAGGGGGGGCGATCTGGTTGAAGACTATGTTGAAGCCGTGGGAGAAGCTTAGGGTTTTTCCTGCTGTCATGTGTTCTTTTATGTGGGTGTCGTAGATGTCTTTCTGGATCTCGTCAGGGAGGAGTATGTGGATTATGTCTGCTTCTTTTGCTGCTTCGCTTATCTCTTTTACTTCCATGTTGTCGTCTTTTGCTTTTTGCCATGACTGGCCGTCTTTTCTCAGGCCGACTACTATGTTCAGGCCTGAGTCTTTCATGCATTGGGCCTGGGCTCTGCCTTGTGAGCCGTAGCCGATTACGGCTATTTTTTTGTCTTTAATTATGTCTGTCTGGACATCGCTGTCGTGATAGATTTTTGGTTCTTCCATATTTTAACACCTCTTATTTGTTAACTATTCAGCCTTCAGAAAGACTGGCAACAGCCTTGTAAAAGGCTGGGCAACAGCCTTCTGAAAGGCTGGCGATCGGAGCGACCGCAAAGCTTCGCTTTGGGTCACTGATTGTTTTGCTCAAGCGCACACATGTGCTGTCTGAGTGCTGTTTTAGGTTACTGGTTTCTTTTTTTGTTATTTGTTTTTGTTGATTCCTATTATTCCGGTTCTTACGAGTTCTTTTATTCCGAATTGCTGTATTTTTTTTAGGAATTCTTCTATTTTTTCCGGATGGTCCATGAATTCTATTGTCAGGCTTGTGTGGTTCATGTCTACTATTTTTGCTGGGTATATTTTTGTGTAGTTTATTAGTTCTGTTCTTGATGTTTCGTTTTTTATGTTTATGGTTACAAGGCATAATTCGCGTACTATGGACTTGTTTGTTACGTTTGTTACTTTTAGTATGTCTATCATCTTGTTTAGCTGTTTTTCGAGCTGTTCAAGGGTTTTTTCGTTGCAGTGGAGGCTGACGGTTATTCTTGAGATGCTTTTGGTTTCGGTTTTACCGACTGTGATTGTGTCTATGTTGAAGCCGCGGCGGGTGAAGAGACCGGATATTTTTGTGAGTACGCCGGGTTCGTCTGTGACGTGCATTGCGATTATGTGGGTTTGGGTGTTCATGTTTCTCTTTCTCCTCCAACCTTCAGAAAGGTTGACTATCATAGCGACCATAAACCTGCGGTTTAGGTCACTTATCTGTTCTGTCTACGTGCGCTTTAGGTCACTGGATTTTTCTTTTCAAATGTACTGGTTTTTTTTGTTTTTTATATGTTGAAGTAGTGGCCTTGTTTTGTTATGCAGCCGCCGAATGCTTCTGTGATGCTGCCGCCGGGGGGGAGCATTGGCAGGATGTTTGATTCGGGTTCTATCTTTATTGTTATTATTGTGGATTCGGGGTTTTTTGTTGCCTGCTTTAGGGCTTCTGCTATTTCAGATGAGCGTTCTATTGTGATGCCGTTGAGATGGTAGCCTTCTGCGATTTTTGTGAAGTTTGTGTTTTTGCCCAGGTTTACGCCGGAGTATCTTTTTTCGAAAAATATCTCGAGCCACTGGCGGACCATGCCGAGGTAGTTGTTTTCAAATATTATTTGGGTGGCTTTTATGTTTTCTTCTTTTAGGGTTGCAAGTTCCTGGATGTTCATGGAAAATGAGCCGTCGCCGTCTATGTTGAAGACTTCGCGGTCGGGCAATGCTGTTTTTGCGCCTATGCTCGCGGGAAATCCGAATCCCATTGTGCCCATGCCGCCGCTTGAGATGAATGTGCGCGGGTATTTTCGTTTTAGGTAGTGGGCTGCAAACATCTGGTGCTGGCCGACGCCTGTTGTTACTATGTCTGTGTCTTTGATTGCTGAGTTCAGTTCGTGCATTATTTTTTTTGGGTTTATGGGGTGGGAGTTTATGTCTGTGTTGCAGTTGCAGAGTTTGTTTAGTTCTTTTATTTTTTTTGACCATCCTGTTTCTTTTTTTGTTTTTGCGTGCTTGTCTGTTAGTGCTTTTATGTACATATTTAGGTCTTTTAGGACGCATTTCAGGTCTCCTACTATCGGGAGGTCAACCGGTATGTTTTTTCCGATTTCTGCGGGGTCTATGTCTATGTGGATGAGTTTTGCGTTGTTTGTGAATGTGTCTTTGTTGCCTGTTATCCTGTCTGAGAAGCGGCACCCGAGGGAGATTATGACGTCGGATTCGATTATCGCGTAGTTTGCTGATTTCCTGCCGTGCATGCCGAGCATTCCAAGGCACAAGGGGTGGTTTTCAGGGAATGCGCCTTTGCCCATGAGTGTTGTTGTTACGGGCGTGAGGGTGGATTCTACTAGCTGGTTTAGTTCCTGTGATGCGTTTGAGATTATGACTCCGCCGCCTGCTATGATTACGGGGCGGGATGATTCAAGGATTAGTTTTGCTGCTTTTTTTATCTGCTCGGGGTGGCCGTGTATTGTGGGGTTGTAGGTTGGGATCTGTATGTTTTTTGGTGTCTCTTTTGTGACTTCGCCTATTTGCGGGTCTCTTGGGATTTCTATGTATACTGGCCCGGGTCTTCCTGTTGTTGCGATTTTTATGGATTTTGTGATTGTCTCCCCTATTTTGTTCGGGTCTCTTATCTGGTAGTTGTGTTTTGTTATGGGGAGTGTTATGCCCATCATGTCTGATTCCTGGAATGCGTCGTTTCCAAGCAGGGACAGTGGGACCTGTCCGCCGAAGGCTATTAGTGGGGATGAGTCGAG
>DAOVYR010000121.1 GCA_030635525.1 Candidatus Nanohalarchaeota archaeon
CGAAACAGTCCAGTACAACCTCACAGGAAAAAATTTGGGAACGACAAACATAACCGCAAACGTAACATCCAAAAACAACAACCCCACAATAAAGAAAAAAATCATAGATGTCACAGGCACCCCCGATTACACCGACCCAAACGTCACAGCCATCTGGACAAACTCATCAATCAACACATACAACATCCTTGATCCCATCACAATATATGCAAACATCTCAGACGACCGCGGTCTTGAAACAAAAATTGCAGAAATAACAAAACCATGCGGATACAAAGAGAATAAAACAATGATATGGTCCGGCACAGGAGACACATACAAAACACAAAACCCATTCACAAACACAACCAACACAAGCAACCACACAATAAAAATACACGCGATAGACTACTACGGCAACGCAAACAATACAGAAACCAAAAACTTCACATTAACAAACATATACCCATCAATAACAATCGAAACATACCCCTTATACAACCGCGGCGAAAACGCCACAATAACAATCCACGTCTACGACGTAAACAACAACCCCGTCTATGGCTTCAACACAACCCTAAACATCACCTACGAACCAAACACAACAACTCTCCTCGAAAACAACCAGACAGACACCTACAACCACTACATAAACACCTCCGTCCTCGGCATCCACAACCTCTCGACAAACATAACAAAAAACGCAAATATAGCATCAAACACAACCACATTCAACACAACAAACATATTGGACATATCATATTACACAACACTAACCACCTACCCGCCAACATCATACATAAGAGAACTCAGAATATACACCAACTACGAAAGAGGCGACCCATACCTAAATAACCTAAATGCGTACCTGTACTGCTACAACGACACTTCAAATCATTGGGGTGACGTAGCTCTGGCAAAATCCACATCCAACATCTACAGCTACACAAGCGAGGGAGACCCACAATGCTACGCTCCCAGCCCTTCCTGCCAGCAATTCAAAATAACAGCAAACATCACAGACACATACAACAACTCAGGCACAAAATTACTCTCCTTAAGCACATCCGGATGCACCACCCTCCAAGACCCACCTGGCGGAGGCTCATCATCCGGCGGCGGCATCGCGGGACTTATCCTAAATGCAACTGAAAGAGTAAAAGAGTACATATACGGGAACCAGACAAACAGAACAATAATCACTGACTTTGAATTCACACTCAACAAAAAAGAAACTTTAATAAAACAGGGCGAAGACGCAACAATCATAGCAACCCTCAACAACATCGGCGACATACACCAGAAAATCACAGCAACAATCGCAAAACAATGCTGCAACATAACCCTCAAAGACAAAACATACAGCATAGGACCAAAAAACAAAGAGGACATACCCCTCCGCATCCATGCAAGCCTCACAACCGACCCGGGCGAATACCTGACAACAGTAACCATGACCACAGAAAACATAACAAAGACAGAAACATTCAAAATCAAAGTCATGGTAAACCCGCTGATAAACACCATGAAAAACATTGAAAACAAAATCAAAGAACATCAAAAAGAAATAGAATCATACAAAAAAATAGGAGTAGACACGAAGAATCTTGAAAAAAGTCTAAACGAGGTAAAATCACATATTGAAAATGCAAAAGAATACATCCAAGAAGATGACCTGAAAAATCTGGAAACTGCAGTCAAAGAAGCAAACAGCAAATCCTATTCCATAGAATTAGAACTAACAAAACTAAAAACAATAGGATGGCTCTACGAAAACAAATATCTGATAGCAATCACAATAATCGCAGCCGACATAATAGGATACCTCTTAATCTACTTCATAATACCCTACTACTACCTGCAAAAAGAACTCAAAGACCAGAAATCAAAAGAACTCAAATTCAAAGACGAAGAAAGAACCGTCCAGAAACAATACTTCATGCGCCAGCTCGACGAAGCCACATTCAACAAGCTGATCTCAGAAAAACACAGCGCACTACTCGACACGCGATCACAAATCAAGCAGGTCGAAGAAAAAATAACCCTCCTCACAAGAGGCAAACTAAACCTCAAAAAAGAAGAGCACAGCAAATACTTCATACTGAACAAAATAACCAAAAACAAACAGGCATCCACAGAAAAAAAGTTAGACATCAAAGAAAAAATAAAATCACTCAAAGAACAGGAATACAACCTCATCCGGTCCACAAAAGAAGCAGAAAAAAACTACTACTCGCGCATCATCACACAAGACGAACTCGAACAAATCACAAACAACAACCGCACAAAACTCAAAACAATAAAAACGCAGCTACACACAATGAAAAAACTACAGTCAACACCACCAGGAAAAGACCTCAAACCCAAAGAGAGCATAATCACAAAACTAAAACAAAAATACAGCCAATACAGACTCCAAAAACAAAAAGCGCGCATCAAAAACAAAATACACACACTCCAAAAACACGAAATCGAAATCGAAGAAAAAGACAGAGAACTAAAAACAAAAGAAGAACAAATCAAAAAAGAAATAGAGAACCTCAAAAAACAGGAAAATCAGCCTACAGATTCGGAGTAACCCACACCTCAAGCACAGCCGCAGCCACAAGAATCAGCGAAGAAACAAGATAAAGCATACCCGCATCCTTCATAACCCTGACATCATGCTTGCCGCGTATCATTCCAATAGAAAGAATGCCGCCGGCAATACCCGCAAAAAAATAAGCAACAATTTCCGGCACCCCGTGAATCGAAATCGACAAAAGCGCATCCAAATGCCCCTGCGCAAGCGAATACGAATACTTATGCGAAAGTTCACCAGCAAGACCACTCACAAAAACGCCTATAACAGACGCATTCCACGAGAGAATAAATATCGCCCCGGTCCCAAAGAAAAAAGACATCAAAAAAGCAATAGTAGTGACCTTCAGATTATTCGAAAGAATAGCCCAGAAAGTCATCGTTGAAGCAGTCGCAGAACCGCTAAGCCTGATACTTGCAATAGTATTCGCCTGCTGCGAAAAAAGCGTCGAAGTATAGCTATCAGGCAAAATAGTATACCAGAAAGAAACACCAATCAAAACACCCATAAAAAGATATGCATAAACCATAATCGTCTTCTCATGATGAGCAAAAAAACCCAGATCAATTCTCTCTGTCTCCTCATCAATATCCTCATCATCCCTAAGTATTGCAGAAATCGTGGGAAACGCAGCAATAGTAATCAAAAAAAGAAAAATCACAGAAGACGAAGACGGAAAAATATAATAAGCAGCAAACAAAGACACTGTCGTAATCAAAAGCCCATAAAAAAACATCTCAATAGGCTTAGACTCCGCCTCCTTCGCATTCATCAACAATTCAAAAACCATCCAATACCACCACAAAGACAATAATATTTATACCAACATCCTATATATAAATATAGTTGCTCCACCACAACACAAGACCCATCCAACAAATATATAAAATTACCGCATTAAGAGAAAGTATAGTTGACTCCAAAAACAATCAACAGCAGGTGAACAAATGACAGAACTCATTCCCTTTCTAGAAAAAAACAAAGGACTCATCGACAAAACAATCGAAAAATACATTCCAAGAAAGATAGACACTGCATACCTCGAATGGCTCGCAGGACCTGCAGGATACAAATACGACATCGACTCAATCCAGAAATGCATCATTGACCCTGTCTGGAACCTCCTCGACCGCGGAGGCAAAAGATGGCGCCCCAGTTTCTTCATACTGATCACAGAATCATTAGGCAAAAAGGCAGACAGCCTCATCGACTTCGCAATCATCCCCGAATTGATCCACAACGGAACACTTATAATCGATGACGTAGAAGACGACTCAGACAAAAGAAGAAACAAACCCACAATTCATAATATATACGGGACTGACATCGCAATAAACGCAGGCAACGCCCTATACTACATTCCCCTTAAAATAATATACGAAAAAAAAGACCTCATAGGCTCCTCGCTAACATCCCGCGCCTACGAAGCATACGTCCAGGAAATGATAAACCTCTCACTCGGCCAGGCCATGGACATCTGGTGGCACCAGGGAAAAAACGAAAACGTAACAATCGAACAATACCTGCAAATGTGCGCATACAAAACAGGCACACTTGCAAGGCTCGCAGCCAAACTAGCCGTAATCGTATCATCCGGCACACAAGAGCAGGAACAAAAAATAAGCAAATTCGCAGAATCCATAGGCATAGGCTTCCAGATACAGGACGACATACTTGACATCACAACAAGCGAACGCGACAAATTTGGCAAATCATTCGGAAACGACATCCACGAAGGAAAAAGAACCCTCATGGTAATCCACGCCCTGAACAACGCATGCGAGACCGACAAAAAAAAGCTAACCGAAATCCTAAACAAACACACAAGAGACGAACACGAAATAAACGAAGCAATAGCGATACTAACCAAATACAATTCAATAGAATACGCAAAAAACACAGCAAAAAAAATAGTAAAAGACGCATGGTCTAAAGTAGATTCAATCCTGCCGGAA
>DAOVYR010000054.1 GCA_030635525.1 Candidatus Nanohalarchaeota archaeon
CTGCTTCAGTCAGTTTTTTCTTCTTATCAAACAACCCCATATACATCAACAATTTATTCTATGACATTATCTGCGCTTGCACAGATATTATAACATAACTATAGTATATCTAATTTCCAGAATATAAAAGTATCTTTTCAAGAACTCCGTATAACAAATCCCTACCCTCTTCACTCAACCATACACTATAGAAATCTTAAACCATCACGAAGGATATCTCCCCTTCCTCTCCCTAATCTCATTTTTAACCCACTCATTCCACCTTGCAAAAATCCTCTGCGAATCAAGAGTCCCGTACTCATCCTTCACCCTCTCCGAAATCACATGAAACTGGTCATTGCTATCAGTAGTAAAATCCGCCTCAAGAATACTAAACTCCTCCGTCTTCCTTGCATATCCCACAAGCGTCTCCTTCACCTTCGCCCTCAACTGAATATTATCCCACACAGCCTCCCAGTTATCCCTCCACTCCTTAACCCTGTTCGCAATCTCATTGACAAGATAACTCTCACCATTAAGAAACGTCTCACTCGGCTCAAGAATATCGCTCTTCGCATTATACTCCATAAGCGGCACAAACGCCTTCTCCTTCTGCGGGTCATCATTCCATTCCTTCGTAATCTCCGTAATGCTGATCATCCTCCTGAAAGTATGAAGCCCGTCAGCAGACCGCAGCCTGTTATTCATGACAATGACATCCGTTGCCTTAAAACTCGTAGGCTGCACCCCAAGATCATTAACAACCCTGTCAAACACCCCGTAAGGCGAATCCCCGTGAATCGTGCCTGCAACCACATTAGCAAGAGCCCCGATTCTCATCGCTTCATACAACGCCTTCGCCTCAACAGACCTCACTTCCCCGATAATCAGGCACGAATCACCCAGTCTAAGCGAAGTCCTGATAGCCTCATCTGTCGGCACCTCAATCTCCACATGCGTAATAACCGACCTTGACTTCAGTCTCACAATATTATACCCCATATCCGCCAGAGCCTCCACAGGCAGCTCAAGAGTATCCTCAACAGTAAGAATCCTGTACCTCTTCATAATCTCCGTAAGAGTAGCCCCAAGCATACTAGTCTTCCCGCTGGACCTTGTGCCTGCAAAAAGCATCGTTCTTGCCCCGTCAACAATAAAACTCAAAAGCCCTGCAGCAAGCGGCGTCATCATATTTGCACTCATCATAAGCTGATACGTCCAAGGCTTATCCCTGTGCCTTCGAAGAGCCAGTGCAAGCCCGTCAGGACTCAGCGTATTAGTAATCGCACCAACCCTCACCCTCCCGCTCGGAAGCTCAATCTCCGTATCAAGAACAGGATTAGCTTCATCAAGCGGTCGTCCCGAAGCAATCCGAAACCTCGTAGACCACGCCTCTGCATCCTCATGAGTCGGGATAATATTCGTATCACACTCCTCGTGCTTTCCATGAAAAAGAAAAAACGGCATCTGCCCGACAGGCGCATTCAGGAACAGATCCTGCACATTCTCATCCGCCAAAATCACCTCAAGCATCCCAAAACCTGCCGTATACCTCGTAAGGATCTCCGCAAGCTCATCAATCTTCTTCGGCGAAAGAGTAATCTTCATCGTATCAGAAATATCCGTAATCATATCCCTGCCAATATTATAAAAAATCTCACGTGTCCTCTCCGGATCAGTAAACTCCGACTTATTCGGCTTATGCGCAGCCATATACCGTCGTGCCGTATCAAGAATAGTATACTCTGTATCACGAAGATTAAACTCCGGCGGAGTAACATGATACCTCACATTCACCCTCCCCGGGATCCGTAAGCACTGCACCTCCGTCTTATCCACAAAATACCTGTCAATCTGTGTAGCCCCGATAGGGATGGTCGTCATATACTTCGTAAGCATGAAATTCGGCTTAATCGTCGGGTGAAAAAGCTCCCTGTAAATCTCCCTTGAGCCAACATGATACCCTGTAAGCCTGTCCATGACTCTCTGTATCATCTCCGTTTTATCAATAGCATCCTTAATAATCAGAAGATAATGATTAATATAATCATTATAACATTTCGCACAATTCGGATAACTGTTCTTCGCCTTCTGCCGGTTATACTTGATATCCCTCGTAAGCCTGACATAAGCACCGATGGGATCCCTCTTCAGATGATACCCGACAATATTCTGTATAAAACTAATCCTTTCAGGAATACACCTTTCACAATCATCCGGTCCTTTCCCAACAGCAAACAGCTTCTTGGTCCTTGTAAGGCTCTTTATCGCACTTGCCACCTCCTTAAGCATCTTCGTCTGGGCATAACTGTACTCAAACTCCCTGTTAGCAGAAAGAACAATATTTCCAACCGCCCCCACCTCAATCAGCTTATCCATGGTCCTTGACATGCATATTTCGAAATCCTCAAGACTTGACCCGTAGAAACAGCCCCTGCAGTTGACCTTCAACCTCTTCTGCTCACGTTCATATTCGTAATCACAAACCATAAAAACTCTATGGTCAAACATATATAAATAGGATTCGCCTACTTATAATCCATGTATAATCCATTCAAAAAAAAGGATATCTCAGAATACCGGAATGTCCCGGGCAATACCCGCGTCCAGAGTGCAGACTACCAAAAATACAGGACAGACGAGAAACTAAGGAAAGATTCTGGCTTTTTTGAAAAAATGTGCTTCTTCTGCGGAAAATTCGTCCAGTTAAAATTCGGCAAAAAAATGCAGGCTAACCTGGAAAGAGACATTCGCATCGGCAGACTATCCGTAAAGCCCGAAGATATAGGCGCCCTTTTATTAGTATCCCTTGGCATGATGGCATTAATACTCATACCTTTGTCCCTGTTTCACTATGACGGCTCAATGCGCTTCGGAATCTGGGTATTCCCTATGGCATGGTCCTACTACGTCCTCACATACCCCTCTTTCAGGGCCCAGGTCATAAAAATCCAGGCATCAGACGAGAGCCTCAAAGTAGTGCTCTACATGGCAATGTATCTTGAACTGAACCCCAACCTTGAAAACGCCGTCCGGTTCGCAGCAGAACACATAGAGGGCCCTCTTGAACAGGACCTCTCAAAACTCCTCTGGGACCTCGAGTTCGGAGTCTACACAGACGTCCACCAGGCACTCGGCCAGTACATGCAGCTATGGCTCGACTGGAACGTCGAATTCGTCAAAGCCCTTGAGCTCCTGATAGACTCACTCTCCCGCGCAGGCGAAGACCGTATAAAACTGATCGAGAAATCACTCACATACATTCTTGACAATTCTTACGCCAACATGAGAGACTATTCACGCGCCCTCGAAAACCCCATAAAACTAATACAGGCGATGGGCATACTCCTGCCCCTGATGGGCCTTATCATGCTCCCCATGGTATCCATATTCTTAAGCGGCGACAGCCAGGTAGTAGACCCCATGTTCATAGGCATCGGATACACTATAATACTCCCTATGATCTTATTCTTCCTGATGCGCCGCATCCTCATGAGGCGCCCCGGCGCATTCGCGTTCCCTTCCCTGAAAAACGCGCGCAACCTGCCCCCGGACAATGTATTCCCCTTAAAGCTCGGCAAAAAATACCTCTACCTGCACCTCAAGACAACCGCCGTACTCATTGCCCTCATAGCCATGATTCCCGGCTTTATGCAGCTATACGCCTACGACCAGCACGTCAGGTATATAGATAATATCTGCCACGGGGAAAATTTTTGCTTTAAAGACCACTGGAAAGACTTTATGGAAGAGCAGTATGACCCCGAGAACGTCTTCAACAACATGCTGCAGGTTATGACAATGATGTGGGGCGCAGCCCTCGGCATAATCATATTCTGTTACGGCAGAAGTGCCAAAAAGCAAAAACTGCGCCGGGAAATAACCGAAATAGAGCGCGACCTCTTCATCGGTCTCACAGAACTCGAAAACTCACTGAGCCGCGGCACCCCCATAGAGCGCAGCGTCTATCACGTACTCGGTGAATACGAGCGCATGCGAATGAAAGAATCCCCCCTCTTTCTATTCTTCATGGACATACTAAACAACATGCAAAAAATCGGGGACACATTCCCAAACGCGCTCTTCGACCAAAATCACGGCTCAATCATAAAATTCCCCTCGATACTCCTCAGGAACGTAATGAAAATGATAGTAGACGCAATACCGAGAGGAAGTGAAGTCATCACGCGCAACATCTCAATAATCACGCGCTACATCGTAAACACCCGCAAAGTAGAAGAACTCATAAAAGACCTGCTTGAGCAGGTCGCAAGCACCATGAAAATGCAGGCATCATTCATAGCCCCCCTGATATCAGCAGTATGTGTGGCAATGGCTGCACTGATAGTCCAGATGCTCCAAAGAATTGCAGAAAAAATGGAAGAGATAGAAGACAGCATGGGCTCAAGTACAACCGGAGGCGGCATGTCAGGTGCACTCGAGATGGTAAACATGCGAAACGTAATGCCTCCGACAGTACTGCTGCTCATCGTAGGCACATATGTTATCGAGCTCATAGTACTGCTTTCGTATTTCGCAAACGGCATAGAGCATGGTTTCGACCAGATAAATCGTGACATGCTCACCGTAAAAAGCATGATATTCGGCATGGTCCTGTTTTCAGGACTCGTACTCGTAGCATTGGGGATGTTCGGTCCATTCATGTACGGCATATAATTTAAAGGTAATCTTCCATGAAAGGTTTCAGAAGTGTACAGGAAGCAATATTCACAGTATCAGTCATCCTGATGGTAGCACTTTCAGTAATGATGACATACACTTATCTTCAGACCATACCTATCCCGACGAATTTTGAAAACCACATTACAGGAAACACAGAAGAGATATCATCCCGTTTTGCAGAATATGCGATCGCATGTTATTACACCCAAAAAAACAAGGAACAGACAAAAGAAGACTGTTATGTGCTCCACATCAAAACAAAAGACACACTGGCAAAAGATTCCCTCCTAAACAAAATCCCCCAAAGCCGACTACCACACAATATAATTCAATTTTCAGACAGCAAGCCAGACCTTGCCCGAAAAGATGCAGACACAACATTCAAGATAACCTATGATGGCTTCATTCACAAGCTCCTGATAACAAAAATAGATGAGACACTATGAGAAATCATGAGATATTGGTAAAAATGGAGAATCTCAAGCTTTTTAATTGCTTGGTGTAGTTGGTGATGCAATGAAAAAAGGAATATCCCCCCAGAAGATAGCATACCTTATATTTGCCCTGATTGGTGCAATAATAATGCTTGCGATCTACCTAAACTTCTCTGTCCAGTCACAGGGCGGAATTTTTTGCACAGTATACAGTAGCGTCTACCAGATACTCCCACAGGGCGACGATCCACCTCCTCTGCCCAGGGCCTGCATTAAAAGGCCGGAAACATCAATTGACACAACACACATCACCTCACAGGAAAAGTCCATTGTAGAAGACCGCCTTGTAGAATACATCGTAAGCTGCTACCAGAAAAACCTTGGCTACCGCAATCTTACACTCCCCTGCTACATGTTAAAAATAACCTCTCTTGAAGGAGAGATATCCGAACTCGACATAACAGACAACATGGAAGCCACAGGATTCATCTGTGACACACTTGAAAATTCAAAAATAATAGGCACCCAGGGCCGCACAATAGATTACTCATCCGTATCAAATAAAGTTTGCGGCACATCAGATCAGATAACCTGGGTAGTCCATCAAAATACAATCAAAAAAGGGGATATTGTCGAAATAAAATACACAAACCGCAAAATCAAGGTAATTGCTTGAGAGTTGTGACAAAAACACATGCAAACCTTTATATACAACATAGACCCAAAATATTCATCGGTGATGTTTATTATGCTAAAAAATAAAAATAAGAGAAAAGGACAGATGTCCCTTGAAATGATAATCGGGCTAATCATATTGCTCGTGGTAGCAGCCGTTGTAATCAAAATCTTCATGGACAAGATGAGCGGTGATGCTCTGGCCCCGCCGGAGACACTTGAACTTGAGGCTTTCCGCCAGCATTGTGACGCTTTATGCACAAGATACGTAGACACCAATTTCGCAGGAGCAGAAGCACTTGCATACTGCGAAAAATCCTTTGAGATTGACCTCAATAAAAACGGGAAGATTCCCGGCGAAGCTTGGAAACTGGAAGGCTACGGATTATGCGAGGACAGGGTCTACTGCTTCAACATAAAAGAATGCAACTGGGGATCAAGTGAACGCAGCCGCCTGTCACCCGAAAAATGCAAAGATATCATGTGCGATGTCTATACGGAGCGCTATGGTGACAACAACGTAACCGCAGCAGAGTACATCGAGACAAAAATTGAATTCGGCTCATGCGACTATCTGGATGAGGAGATATCATTTTTCTCAACAAGCTTAGGCACAGACGTTACTCTTGCATCATGGCATCAGGACATATTTCAGACAGTCCACTGCCGCGGAGCATAAACACCCTAATCTCGACTCAAACGTAGGGATTCAATCCCTATTCCTTTTTTCTTTTACTATATCTTTCTATACTCAAGGCTTTGACAATATATTCCTGAACAAGAAACAAAGAACGGGAATCCGCAAATACCGGATAATAACTATGGTGCTCATACTTGCCCTGTTGTCATAAAAATATTCAAATCCGATTCAAAACAGGATGAAGCAATAATACCTGAATCAGTTGACATCGACAAACATACAAAGCATGATTGAATTCGGCTCATGCAAAACCAAAGACACAGAAAAAGACCCCCTGCCTCATGGTGGACAGAAACCTACAAGAACATCCACTGCAAAAGCTACTAAAACTTAATCTTCTCCCTAAGCGCATCAATGCTCTCCCTGTTTGAAAGATTATCCATCCTTATACCCCGCGCGACAAGCCACTCCCTCGTCTTTCCAAGAATCACAACATCCTTCTTCGAAATCTCAGAAACACTACCGGCGCCGCAAAGAAACATACAGGACCTCATCTCATCAATAATCCTCGAAAGAACAGAAACGACTTCCTTATGCGATTTAGTCGCAGCCTTCAGCACCGGCAAAGCCACACCTGCATAATCCGCACCAAGCGCAATCGCTTTTGCCGCATCAACACCCCTCCTCACACCACCCGATGCAATAATCCCTGTATTCACAGCCTGCCTGCACTCAACCAAAGAACAAGCCGTCGGCACACCCCAGTTCTTAAACAACAACCCGTACCCCTTCTTATCACTATAATGCTCAACCATACTGAACGACGTACCGCCAAGCCCTCCGACATCAATCATAGTCGCCCCGGCCCTCTAAACCATAATCGCAGTCTCCCTCGAGATCCC
>DAOVYR010000007.1 GCA_030635525.1 Candidatus Nanohalarchaeota archaeon
CATCAATCCATTTATTATAGTTTTCAATCACAAATTCATTATGTGTCATATCTCTCACCTCTTCGTTTTCAATATTGAATCCAGACTTATATCCTCTGTTAAACTGCCATTATCAATCAGATGATTGCACCATTGCTCACATGTATTCCCAAGTCCGATATTTATTGCATAATCCATTATTGAGGGAATCACTGATTCAGCACCATTAATTTTTTTCAGGGAGGACAATTTTTTCGCAAGTGCTCTCATATCATAACTTCTTCGTATGCTATTCTTTTCTGCAATCAAACGACTTCGCTCACGCTCTGAAGTTGCGGATCTTATAAGTGCATCAATTGCACCCATCTGACGATTTACAGAATTAATCTCACTATCGACAGACGCTACAGTTTCCTGAAGAGTATTGCCATCACACGCACTTTCCTTATACAACTCACATGATAACTGGGCAAACCCTCTGTATTTTTCCTTCGGTCGCCAGATAGCAATAGGTGGAAAGTTGAGATGCATCTTATCTGCAATATACTTCGCATCTTTCAGGTAACACTTACCTGCAAGCGCACCTCCAACATACATGTTCACTGCAAGCCCCTCAAAAAATACAAGCGTCATTGGTCTTGCCCTTGCAGAAATATTCTTTGATATTTTCGCAAAGTCCTTGAATGCCGTATCTTTATTAACAAAAAACACATGCATCTTACTGCATGCCGGGCATCTGCCTGACAACTCAAGTCCATCTTTGCCCTCTTTAATCTCAAGCCCGACTTTGCCAAGACACTCGCAATGATACCAAAACGGTGCAATCTCGCAAACCCCGCTTGCTCCCTTGACATTATTAAGATACGTGTTATACATCTTACGGTTTTCGAGTAGATACAGGAACTCTTTATCGAAAATCTGCTGACAATCTGTAAAGAGCGAGAAAAGTGTATCGTGGCTGAAGTGCTGGTTCACCATTTTTGAAAGCATTATTGCATTGAATTCCGCAAAATTACGTGCAGACTCATTTGAACTATTGACGATATCTATAAAATCCCCATAATTGGAGTACAGTTCCCTTTTGCTTTCAGGAGTAACGATATGCCCATAACTCTCTATTAAGTTCATGCAGAGTTTCATCCATTGCTCCGTATCTGTTTTCCACTTTAAAATATCGGACCACGACGGCTTCGGTACCGCAGCATGTATCTTCTTCTCGTACTTTTTCTCCAGATGGTATATATGCTCAAAAACCCCGCCCTTATGAAAGATACTTGGAAGTTGCGCCATTTTCAGCCACGGCCAGGAAGATGCAATATCCTGATTAGCCACACCATAAAACTCAATTGCATCAACACCAGCCATTTTTTCCACTTTATCCGCTATAGCATGCATAAGCGTAGTCTTTCTCATGACACCGGAATATGGCATGAAATTTGTCTGATGCGCAGTCATCAGGAATATACTATCCTTTTTACTGTACAGGATGTCAAGCTTCTGTTGAACTGTGGAGGTCAATGTACCGGATATTTTGTGAAATTTCTCAATGTATTGCGCAAGTTTCTTCCTGTTTGCAAATACCCTTTTCTTCCATACAGGATCCGAATCTTCCCTTTCTCTGGTATTGAGATAGGATTCATATACGGCATTTGTCAATTGATCTACGGTCCTGTAAGCAGAAGCCGTCGTACATATGTCCATTACATCACTCTCGTTTCTCAGGGAATCCCACCTCTGTAAACTTGCTTATCTCAAAGCATTCCGCATACTTTGTGCGCATCTGGTATCCCCTGTACCGCCCGCGCGCTATAATCGCATCCACTATATCCCCTGTATATTTCTCAATCTGCGATTCATGAGCGCGAATCGCATCTGTTTTTTTATCCAGATACTCAGTTATATCTACATACATCTGCGGATTGAAGCCGGACAGGCATAACGAATGCGGTATCCCTTCCTCCCACATAAACACCCTTTTGACGCATCTCGCAGCCGCGAGAACAGACCTGCTCACCCTTCTATGGTCCTGGTTCGTGTGACTATGCCAGTGTGTATAGACCGTATCAATATCATACCTGTTGATAAGCGACTCAAGTTCTGAAATGATCTTGTGGTTACAGGGTATATCAAGCGCCTTGTAATCAAGAATATACAGTTTCGCACCGACGATTGATGCCGCTCTCTCTGCTTCAGACACAGCATTCACTTTACTTCTTATGACTTCACCATTATGGTTTGTTGTTGCACCATCAGACACAGACACCATCACAACATTGTCACCGTGTGCAACGTGCTTTAGCAAGGTACCTGCACAGTTGAACTCTATATCATCCGGATGTGCGCATATTGCAATTACATTCATTTAAATACCTCCTATAGCTATTGATTGTCTCCTTGAGCCCTGCGTTTATGTCGTGCCTGAGCTCCCAGTTAATTGATTCTCTGATTTTCGCATTATCACTTAGTTTACTTTCTATATCAGTAGGACGCCTTATCGGCACATGAACTATCATCGAATCAGAATCTGCAAGTTTTATTATCGTCTCAGCAATGCTTTTAATACTCATACACTTGCCGGAACCAATATTATATACTCCGGTAAGCTCACTTTCCGTAAGTTTTATTGTCGCATCAACCGTATCATCTATATACATAAAATCACGCAACTGGTCGCCATGCCCATATATTTTTATTGGCTCATTATTGAGAGCCTGCACCACCATATTAGGGATCACATAGCCATTGAAGCTCTGGAGTTTGCCATAGACATTAAAGTATCTTGCAGCTACACAGCTAATATTGCCTCCCCTGTTGTACTGTTCACATACCTTTTCACACTCATACTTTGCTTTACCATAGTTCGTATTTGGCATGATATAATCACTCTCTTTCATCGGCAGACTCCCGGGAGAGTACTCGCCATAGCATTCAGAAGATGATGCCAAAAAGAATCGTTTAACCTTATGTTGTATGCACTTTTCAATGAGCATCTTCGTGCCATTGACCTCAACATCCCACGTCTCCTGCGGCATAGATATCACGCGATCAACACCGACAACAGCTGCCAGGTGATAAACAGTAGTTATACCAGACAGTACTTCATCCAGAATTTTCTCATCCCGTACATCACCCTTTACTATATCAAGCCTCTTTGTATCTGTGCAGACAGGCATGAAACTGTCCGCCTTCCCAACAGAAAAATTGTCAAGAATGACAATGTGTACATTGTCCTTTGTCTCCAGCAGTTTCTGTACTACATGGGTTCCGATAAACCCGGCTCCACCAGTCACCAGTATTTTCTCTTTCATTGTTGCGTTCATTTTCTCCAATTCCTCCGTCCAATTATAAGGTCAATTACAAAGCGAAAAGTCACATAGATATCCAGAAGCAGGTTGATGATGCGAAGTGGAAGTGTTACCGCACATATTTTAAGAAAGTGCATTTTGGACATTTTCGGGTCAGACATCCGCAATACAGCCATATATGCTATGAATTCTATCATGAGTGTAAGAAGAGCATACCAGTAGTCAAACCAGACAAGATACACAAGGGCCAGAGGATATGTAATCTTTTCAAAGATAGGCGGGAGTATTACCCAGCCTATAGCAGGCCTGTTGTTTTTGCGTTTTAGAGCAAATGTCATGTTTCTGAAGTAGTAGGCACTCTGGAGAAATGAAGATGTCCATAAGAAAAGCTGTCTTGGCAGCCTGTCAACGCGGGGCTCAGCACTCACCATTTTTGCGTCTGCTATTTGTACGTTCTTATAGCCTTCGTTTACAAGTGAGAATCCGATGAATATATCTTCTGACGTCGTGAGATTGTCGCCAAGTGTACTCTCATAGATCTCGAATTGATTCTTTAGAAGTTTCCTGTCATACATCACACCGCATCCTATAGGAAAAAGGGTCGTACCATAGACGCGTAATGCGCAATCCTTCGAAAAGTACTGGTCCGTAAGATACAGTGCTTCACGGTATCTCTCAACTGGCCAGCTAAGTAGATAATATTTTATTTTCTCCATAGGGCGCATTTTCATTTTGTTTTTGCAGTGCATGACAAGTTCTCTTGAGATAGGATAATGTTTTGTGAGAAGCATCTTAAACAGCGTTTTTAGCTGTTCTTTTCTCGAGAACGGCGTAACAGTACCATAACTGCACCCTGTTTTTGGGTCCGAGTGTGCCCTCACGATTTTTTCAATGTAGTCTGGATCTGAAAGTATTGTATCCGCATCAAGGACCATAATTTTATCTGTGGTTGCTGTTCTTGTTGCGAATTTTACGCCTGGTGTTTTGCCGTGTGATTTTTTGTGGCCATACAGCTCAATCTCAATGTCCTTCATCAGGAAGTTCATTTTTCGCACTACTTCAATTGTATTGTCTTCTGAACCGTCATCAATCACATATACTTTCTCAACAGGATACGTCTGCATTTCAAGTGACGCCAAAGCATACTGTATGCGCAGCCCTTCGTTTTTTGCAGGAATCACAACACTGAGAGTTGGCTTATAACCGGACTTAGCAGGCAGAACATACGGTTTCCTTTTGAGTTTTGCAAAAGCCCCGAAAACGATTTGTGAGCCGATGATAGGTACCAATATTGGCATTCCCATATCTCATCACCGCCCGATTCCTGCGTATTTTATGTGCTGTTTCAGGAATTCAATCTTGTCGAACATGTTCCTGCCGTCAATCACTGATGCCCGGGGCGCGAGCCTTCTCAGGTCTGTCGCAGACATGCTCTTTATGCATTTGTGAGATGTTGTGGCAATTATAAGTTCCGCGTCTTTTATTGTATTTTCGAAAGTATCTGTCTCTATCCACCCCACTTTACTGACATGCGGGTCATAAGCTATGAGATTTGTGTAGCCAATAGTCCTTATTTCATCAACAATCGCCTTTGCCGGGGTGTTTCGCATATCCGAGGAATCTTTTTTGTAGGCGAGGCCAAGTATCGCTATCTTCGCACCATTTGGTTTTCCGCCAAGAAGCATATTCGCCTTGCGCGCCGTATATGCAGGCATTTCGTCATTTATCTTTCTTGCTGTTTTAATCAGCTCCGAAGTATAGCCCCTTTTTTCAAGCTCATGCATGAGAAACCACGGGTCATCAGGAAGGCAGTGACCGCCTACACCGCAGCCGGGCGAGATACTGTAAAAGTTCCATTTTGTGGAAGCAGCCTCTATAACTTTTGTGACATCAGCGCCGAGTATATCGCAGATTTTTGCGAATTCATTTACAAGAGCAATATTCATATCTCTCTGGATGTTTTCAAGAAGTTTGGTAAGTTCTGCTTCTTTTATCGTCGGTGTCTCGTAGACCGAAGGAACGATTTGACCGTAGATACAGGCGCATGCACAAGCACTTGCATCATCTATGCCGCTTACGACTTTCGGGATATTTTCTATCCTGTGCTCTTCATCGCCAGGATTTACACGCTCCGGCGAATAGCCAAGGCCAAAGTCATGCCCTGCCCTTAAGCCCGACACAGACTCAAGAATCTTCCTGAATAGCCCCTCTGTTGTGCCTGGTCCTACTGTTGACTCCAGAATGACAAGACTGCCTCTTTTCAGATTCGCGCCAACAGCTCTCGCCGAAGATTCTATGTAATCATAAACTGGTCCTTTGGTCACCGGATCAGCAGGAGTGGGAACCGCAACAATAATTACATCATGAATTCCGGAATTTTCGACATCATCCGAGGGGTAAAATGTTTGCGATTTCCGGAGTACCTCTGTTATCCATACTTCGCCTTCAAGATAATTTTCCCTGCGTTTTAAGGATTGTATTTTAGCATCGTCAATATCGTAACCATAGACATTAAAGCCTTTTTTAGCAAAAGTCATGGCAAGAGGCAGTCCTACATATCCCAATCCTATAAGTGCAATACTTGTTTTTTTGTGTATAATATCTTTTTTGAAATCAGAAATATTAGTCCAAGACATCGAAATACCACCCCCGGATTTTGACGAAATATATGCCCCTTCTTACTGACAAGTTATGTTTCATAAAAACTTATTAAGACCGATTGTTCCAAGAAGAAAAAATTAAAGACAAATTCGAACACTGCTCTTTATTTGAAACAAATCCCGGATTATGACCTCTATTCTTCAAATTTGACTCAGAGAAATTATTTATATATGGGATGCCATTATTCTATATGAACCATATAGGTATATGATGTGGTATGGTTAATGCGACATACACAGATAAAAAAAACAGACTGATCTTAGAGAGGGTATATAATGATCAAAAAAAAGAGTTCTTTGAATGATATATCAGGTAAGGCACAATCTGACACTCAGAAAAACAGTGTAGATTTTGATATTCCAAGAAAGGTTCTCATTATGGAGAACACTCTTGTAAAACTCAAAGAGAGCCTCAAAACAACAAGTGAAATAAAAGACCTGAAAGACTCAGTTTCGATGCTGTCAGAAATCAGAGCCCGGTTGCGCGAGATGGAAGATCTTGAGTTGATCACAAAACTTGAGACAATACAGGCCCAGGACGAAATCCTTGGACTCACAGACGACATGGATACCCTGCAAGGCAAAATGGAATTACTTTCCGGCGCCATAAAGATGATAAGCACAAAGATTGCAACGCCGGATACAAAAAGAGATGCAACAAATTTTGAGAAAGCAATCTCATCCCTCAAATCAGAACTCGATACAATCAAAAAAACACTAGAGAGTCAGGACTCCAAAAACAATGCATCAAATATGAAAGACCTCGAGCGCAAATATAGTTCCATAGACACAGAATTCAGGAAATTTGTTTCTGCCATCAAGATTGACCTTGAAAAGAGAGATAATAAATTCAAATCAATGCTTTCAACCCAAGCCGGAACCACTGGCAAAGCAGAAATTGATATTATCAATACAGAAATCGCAACCCTAAAAGATGTGGTCAATAAAGTTGAGAATCTTGTTAAAGCATCAGGAAAAGGCGCAAAAGCACTCGAATCAAGAATCACTGAGAACAACGAAAAAACACTTGCACAACTGAATGAGCAGGCAAAAGCAATTGACGGTTTCAGGGATGTGGATAAGAAACTTGTAACTGTTCTTGATTCAAAGATAATGTCCATAAAACAGGATATTGCCCTTAGTATTGACAATAAGATAGCAAATATACACTCTGTAGATAAAGAGTTACCCAGGACATTGGACTCACGAAAGCCTGATCGCGCAGAATATATGAAATATGTGCCAGTGCTGAAAGAAAATGTATCAAAGTTGTATAAGGTATATAACAAGACAGAGAAAAGGATTGCTGACATTGAGAGCCATATTGCAGGGAATAAAAATGATGTGAAAGATAGCACAATCAAAAAAGCTGTCGCTGCCGAACTTTCAGATGTTGTTGAGAATATCAACACCCTGAGCACAGACATTAAGTCAGATATCAAAAGCGAGACACTGAAACAGAAAGTCCTGATGGATGCTTTAAGAAACGAATTTAATACGAAGTTGCTCTCCCTTGAAACCGATTCTGCAGATATGTCAAAAGTAATGAAAAAAAGCAAAAGTGAACCGCAAAATTACGAGGAATTTGCTGAGTTTAAGGCAAAAGTATTTAGCGACATTGACGAATTGAAGAACAATATAAAGAAATCCGAAAAGAAAGTAAGCTCTTCAGAAGTAGAGGATCTTTTTGACAATAAACTCATACCTCATATATCGAATCAGGATAAGATTACAAAATCAGTTGCACTTTTGAACAGGAAGCTTGAACAGAGACACCTCGAAATCAGCAAAAACGCTCATGAAAAAATTAAAACCTCAGTCAGCCCGCTAGCTGAGCGGCTTTCACAGATTGAAAGCGACATCGTTTTGCTTAAAGACACAAGAACAGAACTAATAGATGATGTCAAAACAATAATAGAAAACTTCGAAAAAAAAGAAGAAAAATCAGGTGCGAACTCAAATGATATTGAGAAAAAGTATGATGAGACACTTAAGAATCTCACAGAGAAAATTGAGATGATTCAATCCGGAAACGGTATGACTGGCGAGATGCTGGAAAGAAAAATGCGCGCTGTCCAGAACGAAAGTGAAGTCTTAAGGCAGGAACTCGAAAAAATAAAAGGACTGTACTTTGAGATGCTTGATCGGGACAAAAACGCGCCGGTAATTATTGAATAGTCCACTACGGGCTCCAGTATACAAAATCAAGTTCTCTTTGCGGGTTTTTCGGCAGGATTGTAGTGTCTATAAACGTTGCAATGCCGGGAGCACTATATCTGCCATACGTAACATTCCCCTCCATACGGTCAAAGAACGTAGGTCCTAATTCGTGTTCAATGAAACATGTAGTCCCTTGAGACGTCATGATATTATTTATCCATCTATCTATTTCCGTGCTCATCGCCGCGATATAAGACCCCGCCGTATTAGAACAGGCATCATTTGTCCCTATGATTTTTGGTATCGTAACACCTGCGAGGTCATCGGATGTTTCGGATATCACACCTTTGAACTCATCTATGTCAGACAGCGCATAGCTTGAGATATTGTGTGTAATAAGTATTCTCTCAGCCCTCACGCTGCTCGATAACGAAACAATATCACCCGGACCTGTTGACTTAAATACTTTCCCGACAGTCCAGTTCGTTGCATTTGTCTCGGATATAAGCGCCTTGCCGTACGTTCCGGAGAGATTGCATAATATATATGCTGTTGAAAACAACATATTGCTCTTGACCGTATTAAGGGAATCCTCAAAAAAATTATAATCTATCGTCACGTTTTGCGTCACATTCCTTTTCATGCGAATTGTAGAGATAGGATCATAAATATCCAACTCATAGACCGTTGCAAGCTCGACATTATATAAGTCCCTCTGCCTGATTGTGTAACTTTCAAGAGTAACTGTGCCTTCTATGCCCATTTTACCCAGTATATCCTGTATTGAGGTAGTCCAGTCATTGATCGTCGTGTTTTCCATCAACAGAAGCACCGAGCCATTATATTCTCCTGTTGTACTCGCATAAAATATAGCAGACTCCGTATCATTAATAAATGTCCCATTAGTTATCGTATAGTCAACTAAACTTAAAATTGCTCTTTTAGTTGCAATATACGAACTTCTTGCAAGGTCATCATTTATATCATTTAAGACATTTAATAACATCCTGCTCCTGATTTTCGATGGCGTTTCAACAGTGTTTTCAGACGATGCATGTATGCTTATCATCGTAACTAATGATAATATCACAGTCAACACAAACAGGGTATAAGCAAATCCTTTAGGCATATTATTACTTCCATATTTCAAGTTTCAAAATCGCAGGTCCCCACATCCAGGGAATATCTGTGACTTTTATTATGCGTATATTGATATTGGTCTGATCTATTGCAATGTCTATTCTGTTATCACCAGTCACATCGAGTTGCTGCAACAGTAAGATTGCCGCATTGTCTATTGAGTCATCGTAATCATAAAGTATTTGGGCACTTGAAAACTCGCAAGTCTTCGTCCCGTTATAGTCCGACGGAATTTTTATTGTGGCGTTATTGCCATTGTATTGCTCCACTATCCACTCGCACCCGTCTGCTTTAGGAGATATCTCACCGTAACTCGCAATTCCCTTGAGTTTTATAGTATATATCACCTTACTGTCAGGCGACCCGCCAGCAAAATATGTTTCATTGGTGCCTGTATTTATTTGCACATAATTGGTCTGGTTCTGCCCTATTATAGAAGACGGCATAAAGAGAATATAAGGATCCCCCAATTTTGTAAATTTTTCATTGTATGCACTCAGATTGTAGACATTAATCCACCCGGACGTCTCGTTTTTCATATTCACTATGCTCGTCCAGAACTCCGATGAATACGATGTCACTTTTGCATCAACTACCCCCACCGAAGGCGGGATCCAGTATGATCCGTTTTTCGGGCTTTCTACACCCGGATCTCCGGACGTTTCGCCAAATGTGAGACTATCAAATGTGAGCGAAATCTCGCCATAGTCAAAGTCCACTGAGGGAGTATAATTATATTCAATATACGAATCAGAGCAGAGTGTTGTGGATGCATATGTTCCGCTGATATTCGCCCTTTGGGTATTGAAACTTATCATTGCACCAGCAATATCCAGATATATCTGTTTTAGTTCATCTGCATCACCGCTCGCGCGAAACATGCCACGCCCGCACTCAGCGATGTCCTGAAGCGTTGCATTGTCTGCACCATTGCCAAAAGCAACTGCATGGGATATTATGCCATAATTCTCATACGCATAACATGCAAAATCTATTGCCTGCTGTTTTGCACCTCCTGGTGGACAAGCACCATAACAGGCATTGGCACCCCCGTCACTCATGACAAGCATTGCCTTGTTTCTGGATTCATTAAAAGCTTCAATTTTGAGGTCAAATCGTGCGGCACTGCCGCTGTTGTATAGTCTGGCTGCAATCGTGTTGTTGCCTTCCCTGAAATATGACCTGTCAATTAGCTCTATCCGGTTCCAGTATTTCGCAACATGAGCGGGACCTGGATCGGCATCTATAATCTGCCCGTTCAGGTATACATCTGCCAGATCATCTGAGACAACTTTCAGGAAACCCCTGCCAATTTCACCCATATCATCTATCGTGAAATTTTTCCTGAAATAGTATGCGCTTGTCCCGTTCCTTATTTCCAGGAGAATATCATCAAACCTGAAGTAACCCCACTCGTGCTGGCTATTGGCACTTAATTTCCCGCCAATGTCAAGATAGTATATTCCCGGTCCTTCAATCCAGCTTGTCACATCATGTATTGTATCTGTTAGAGGTATATCAATATCGGGATCGCTCCGATAGTCTATTTCAGGAGTAGCATCACCCCCTTCACTTGACTGTTCTGTTCCAAGATAGTGAACCCCTGTTGTAGGGCTGGTCCATCTGCCTTTTATCCAAACTTCATCAGTAGGTTCAAATGGATCTGCATCATTGTCATCCCATTCATACTTGAAGGATACTTTTGCCATGCCATTATTGAATAATATATCATACTGTTCCTGCGTTATATTTACCTGAACACCATATGCTCCGGAACAATCATGATCGTCACACAAGTTTCGCCCGAGAGCACCGGTTCTTGTATCAAATTCCAGCATTTCATTAACTACAATATTATAGTCAATATTATCATCATAACCATACGGACCGCTGTCATCCTGCAGGTCATAATCCCATCCGTCATCCCCGTTATTCCACCCGAACGTGTTACCAGTCGAATTATACCCTGTCTCAAAACTGACAGGGATTGTAGTCAGATTATCGTCCCAAAGATCAACATAAGTTATATTCCCGTCAATGCCTCCTGCCGCGATTGGTGTTGTTATAGGTATTGAACCTGCTCCAACTCCAAAAACAGCATTTCCCGAAGACCATTCTAATCCTAGAGCATATTCTGGTTCATACCACCTGCGCCCAAAGCTGTCATCAGGCGGCTCCGCGTCAAGATAACTATCATTGTAATGCCATATCGTACCATTATCCGCAATTATAGATACATTGATAGTTGTAACAAGCATAGCTGTTGAATCTGCTATGCCGCATGATATGCAGGTATCTCCCTGATGATCATATCCATCAATCATAGCTTTCAATGTCGCATTGTCCTCTGTAAGATACACTGTCCGGCTGCTATCAGTACTTGTGTTATATCCTATAAGTCCAACCCTCTGACCTTCGTTGTCCAGTATCGTATCCACAAATTCCTTGGCGCATATCTTGGCCACAGCAATTCGTTCCTGGTTTCCTGGCTGCACATCAAAAGTACCCATACTCCCGGACAAATCCGTAACCTCAACCACATCACTTCCGAAGCCCAACCCAGTCATATTCTTCACACCAAGACGGATAGGAATTGTACTTTCGCTCATTGACGCATAATTCAGCATGGACGAAAGTGTGGTATCATTTATGTTTATATACTGTGTCTGATTTGTCTGGTTTTGATATACTCTGGTATTGCCTATATACAAAAAAGTCGTATAGGGATTGTCAAGATGCAGATAGATACGCATAGAATTAAGAGTGCCAGGCACATAAAATGATGAGTACAGGTTTATGAAACCGTTGATGCCCGGGAAGCTGTATCTTTCTGACACATTGCCGTCTTTCAGGTTTACCATAGTCGTGTCCATCTGCGAGGTGTTGTATTCGATTTTAATATATCCCCCGCCAATATAGCTGTTTTGTATATCTGTGAAATTTATCTGGATTATGTTTTCACCAGAATTAAACAGTGAATAATACGACGAAGACATTGTCCAGTTATTTGAATACATCGGAATTATAGAACTCATTGTGTACATCCCGGCATAATTGCCGTTTACACTCATTGTGAAATTGCTTGCTGCATCCATTTCAATATAGACAGCAGTTACATTGTCAACTGCTTCAGGGAGTCGAAAAGTTTTCGTGATATTTCCTTCACCTACAAAGCCGCCAAAATAGATGAATTTTGCAGTGTCCTTTGAGAGTATATTGCTTATCGATATCCTTGTCGAAGTCCCCTTCGTGGGAAGTCCCTCGTGGACACCGGAAATCATACGCTTTGATGCTGAAAGTACCGAATATTCACCCTTCGGATCAGAGTATATTTCCTCATCATCAATGAACAGGCCATAGCTATAGCCGGTTGGTATCAGCGCACCAATATATGCCTGTGTAAGTTGTCTCGCATGTCCCATCGATGAGGTTGAATTCTCTGCCCACAGCGCGCCTATAATATATACTAAGTCTTCATCATAGTCATCTGAAGTCACATTTGTGTCAGAGATTATTGATTCTCTAAGTGTCTCATTTACACTGCGAAATTCAATGGATGACAACATATTTACAAAATCATCGGATATGACATTCGCCTGCTCAAACGTATATCTATAAGGCATTCTGGAAGCATCCTGCGAGAATATGATTGCTGCGGCAATGATCAGAAGAGACATCCCTATTAAAGCATCTGTCGTAAACATTATTGCCTTTTTATGGACTGTCATATTTATCATCCTGTCTATTTGTATATATAGAGATTCATTAAACCTATTTTGGGATCCTGCCCCCCTGTTACAGTTATGAGGCGCCTTATTGGTACAACATCATCCGCCTGGAATGTCCCATTGTACCCAAATATTAACTCTATTCCATCAAGATCCAGACCTTCAATGGGAGTTCCTGTGTTATCGCTGCCGTCAGGCAGAAAGTATATTTTTCCTGAGCCGTAATACCAGAGGCATACAGTACAGTATCCGGGATGCCCATCGCTTTCTACAATGGCTTTGTCGACTTCAGAGATATTAAATCTAAATGACTGTGCTTCAAATGTTATGGTTTCACCGACTTCCACCCCTGGCATAAGTATATCTCTTTCTATCATTGTTCCTATCCTGTCGGAAGCATCCGCATTTGTGGCGAGAGGCACGTTTGGAAAGTGACCGATTGTATCGACAACGCCTCCAACGCCTTTATCTTTTAGGTCTATGAGTGTTCCGCCCCCGCTCACAAAATCTTTTAGTGCAAGTTCATCAGCTGCATCCGGGTTAAAGGTATTTTCAGCTTCAATTATTATAGTATCATAACTTGACATGTTAGCCATCATCAGTTTAAAGAGATTATGTTCAGTTGACGGGAGTACATCGCTTGTGTCATATACTGTGGTTGCATTGTTTGGCGGTGCGACCGGACCTCCCCAGTAGTAGTCCCATTCATACTGGTAATTTTCCATGAAGCTCTTTATTACATCGTCATTTGAGTCTCTTGCGAAAACTGCTGCAAAGCCTGTCACAACACCATCAGCTTTCAGCGACATGCCATCGGGATCTGTGATGTTTATACAATAATCATACGAACCGAGACCGAGAACTTCTTTCGAATGGTTATATTCAAGCATTCTGAAATTAATCAGTTTGTCAACATCCAGTGTACTTGAATCAACATTTCTAAAGCCTGCCATCTTGACGTTGGACATATTCCAGTCCGGGGGAATACCTGGTGTGTTCAGAAGCATATCTGATACATATAACGCTTTCTTTTGCATCTGTTCAGTATCATAAAACCGCATCGATTTCTCTTGCGATGTATTCCATACAGTATAACTCAAAAATAATATCGCCGTAAATATTACCAGGCTCATTGTGAAATCCGGAC
>DAOVYR010000128.1 GCA_030635525.1 Candidatus Nanohalarchaeota archaeon
CACAGGCACAGCAGCAGAAGTGACCCCTATGAGATCTGTAGACAAGATAACAATCGGTAAAGGCTCGCGCGGACCCATAACAGAAAAACTCCAGAGCGCATTCTTCAACATCCTGAAAGAAGGAAAAAGACCCGACTGGTTCGAACTTGTGGACTAATAAAACCCGCACAAACCCTACCGCGCAAACAAACAACCAGACTCAAAATCAAACACAGGAACAATATCAAAAACATCCAGCTTCAAACAAAAATCAAGATCATCATCCTGCTTCAGTCTCCTCAGGCGATCCGCACCATCACACCTCAAAATCTCCTTCTTAACACCCTCAAAATCAGGACATTTTCCCAAAAGCCTCTCCTTGATATACTCAGCACAAAGCTCATCCTCCACACACGCACGATGAGACTCAAAACCAATCGCAACAAGACTCACTCTTTGCGGACTCCTCTTATTGATATACTCAACAACAGCACAGGCATTAGCAAAACTCCCAACAATAATCTCATCAGACCTAACCGCACCCAAAATCCCCTGCGTCCCGGCAGACGTCGTAATAATAACCCTCTTCCCTTTAAGCAGCATCCCGGAAGCCCGATCAGGCGAATTACCATAATCAAATCCATCCGGAACAAGACCCTTCCTCTCCCCAAAAAGCAGACAGGAAGAATTCTTCTCCTTCAGACCACGCGCATCATCCAGGCTGGAAGCAGGAATCACACACTCTGCACCTTGTCCAAGACACGCAAGAATAGTATTACTCGCCCTGAAAACATCAATGATTACAGAAATGCCGCGCGCTTCCCGCGCACCATCCAGACAACTCAGAATCTCTACTTCCACAACAGATAATAACAAAAGCAGATTTATAAATCGAACACTACAATCCCAATTCCTCAGCAATATCCTTCATGGCAGCAACCGAGATCTCAACAAACTTATCATACCCAATCCCTGCCTCCTCGCACTCCATAATCATCTCACGCTTAGACCCGGCAGCAAAGCCCTTCTTCTTGAACGCCTTCCTGACAGTATTATCACTAACATTATCAAGCTTCTTCCCCTTGACCATCGCACATGCGATAATCAGACCAGTCATAGCATCCGCAGCAACAAGAGCATGATCCATCTTAGAAACTCTCATCGGCGCATCAGGATTCATATAATTATGCGAAAGTATTGCGCGCAAAATCTCTTCAGAAACACCCTCATCGGAAAGAATCTCCTGCGCAGCCACCCCATGCCTCACGCAATCATCCTTAGTCTTCTCAAAATCAATATCATGCAAAAGCCCACACATCCCCCACTCATCAACATCCTCAGACAGATTCTTAGCAAGCGCCCTCATGATCGCCTCAGTCGCAATCATATGCTTAAACAAAAATACTCCCTTAACATGCTCCTTCACAAGACTCACTGCATCTTCTCTATCCATAATATCACATCCAATATCCTAATATTCAGGCAACACCACTCAAGCGCTCTGGCATTATCCTTCCACTAACTTTAGTAAATACTTTTGATTATCTATCTGCTCTCTAATAAATATCCCTCAACAGGCATATCCGCAAGTTCCATCAAACTCGGAATTATTTTATCAAGATAATCTCCCCAAATACAAAAAGACCTATAATTATACTTCCTGACACATTCAGTCCATTCTTCAGGCTCATTTTTGATATCATGAGACTTCATTTCAGAAAGCATCCTTTCTAAATCGCCCCTATCCGATATTGACTTATCATACATTTCACCAACAAAACGACCATTTCCACCTTCTGGCTGCTGAGCACAAAAATGCATAATTAAATCACCATAATTAACAAAAAACTCGTACCCATTACCGACTACATCAGACTCATCAATACCATACATACCTAATTGTGCCGTAACCGCATCATAAAATTCATAGTCATCCCAAACAATATCTCCCGTAAAAGCCATGCTAATCACCAGAGGATTACTAGAACCCCAATTTATAACTGCTTTACCCCCGCCATGACAGGGACTAAACCCCAAAATCCCTGGAAACAACCTTAATCTCCGCCTTCCGAAGATGCTCAAGCACCGTAGCCTTATTCAGCCTAAGCCGTCGCGCAAGCTCCTTAACAGAGATCCCCCGAGGCCACCTGTAATACCCAAGCTCAAGTGCCGCCTTAATAACCATCTCCTGCTGCTGCGACAGATTAAACCCGTCAAAAGTAGACCTCTTCAGGTACATTAGCTCAAAATCACCCAGGATCTTAATCTCCTCAATCGCACGACGAATAAACCCCTTATCATACGAAGCAACACACCAAACCTCCCACCCGTCAACAAGCGGCACCCTCTTTGGAACAAAACACTTATTCTTTAGAATTGTGTGAACAACCGAACCAATACTCGAAGTATCAGTAAACACCTGCAAAAAAAGCTTCTTCTCATTCTCCTCAAGCACATTGAACCGGACAACAACCCCATTACCATCAAAATACTCCTTAATCAAAACAGCCTCCTCTTGGCAGGCAAGCGACACCTCAGTAACATCCTGCACAAAATCAGGAGTAAGACTGACCGTAACATGCGTAACAAAATCACTCTTAAAGCGCGAAAGACCGCAAGTCCAGCACCCGCGATGCCTAAGCTTAAACTTAGCCTCAAACATAATTATTAATGCTCAACAAATAATAAATACAGACACCCAAACAAGATAGAGTTTAAAACAATTCATCCATAAAATCCCGATTAGACAAAATAAAATTAGATGCAAACTCATCAGATCTCTTTTCAGAAGAGATTTTTCTATAGGCACGCTCGTGCTCATCCAACTGATTTCTAAGCACATCAGTTATTTCACCTTCTATTGACTTTCTTGCAACATGAGGGCTTTTACCTGGAAAATAAGGAAGACCTACCAATTCCTTAGCCCTTTCCTTACGGTATTGTTCAATTGGTTTATCATAAAACATAAAAATATGCCCTAATTCGTGCAAAAATGTGAAATACTTAAACATCTTAAAGGTAACCTCTTCAGGACGTATACCAATCATTTCAGCTACACATCCAATAGTCACTCTTCGTATATCCATTAAATTTTGATAGAATTCATCATCAGCATCAGGTAAGAATACACGATGACTAAATCCAGACCCGCGTTCCTTCACCATCCCCCCATTATTACCCATATTTCTAATTTCAAACTCAACATCTGACAATTTCTTATATAAATCATCCGACTCCTTAATTTTCTCCCATATCAATGAATAATTTGAATCCAATTCCAATAAAGTAATGTCATTCTTTAAACTTCGCGTATTTCTTCGAATAGACACACATTTTTCAGAAAAATCAAGACATTTCGAACCTCTACCAGAAACTTTTGAAATAAAATCATATGGTAATTCAGAATCAACTTTATTACATAACCCATATAACTCCTTCAACTCATCAATAGGATATTTTCGTATCCCTTTGCCACGCCCACACAACTCATCATAACATAGATTAATCTGTACTAGAAGATGACTAACACCAGGTTCCAATTCACCATCACAGCACATTCCTGTTATATCCTTGTAATTCAAATACATACCAAAAAGATATGCCTCGTACATTTATAAATTTAATCGTATTTTCACTACTAATACAGAACGAATTGAATTGTAATACATCTAAAAAGAATAAACACCAATTGAAAACAGCAATCACAGCAGACATTACACCAATCCCAATAATTATAAATATATACCCACAAATATACCAACCACAAAACAAAAAGGCAATACCAATGAAATTCAAAGACATAGAAAAAAAATGGCAGGACCGCTGGCAAAAAGACAGCATCTTCAAAGTGACCGAAGACAAAACCAAAAAAAAATATTACTGCCTCGAAATGTTCCCATACCCTTCCGGCAAGCTCCACATGGGCCACGTAAGAAACTACTCAATCGGCGACTGCCTCGCAAGATACAAACGCATGCAAAACTACAACGTCCTCTACCCCATGGGCTACGACTCACTCGGCCTCCCCGCAGAAAACGCGGCAATAAAAAACAACAGCCACCCCAAAATCTGGACCGAAAAATGCATCGGAATGATGAAAGACCAGCAAAACCAGATGGGCTTCTCCTATGACTGGTCACGCGAAGTAGACACATACAGGCCAGAATACTACAGATGGAACCAGTGGATATTCCTAAAGCTATACGAAAAA
>DAOVYR010000018.1 GCA_030635525.1 Candidatus Nanohalarchaeota archaeon
ATTCCGGTATGTGGAACATCATTAAAAAGAGCGAACAGCTTGAGAAGAGGCTGGAGGATGCGCGTGCAAGAATCCATGATGCCTGCGTTGATGCAGATAGTATTGATGCGAAGATCACTGAGTTCAGTGAGAAGATTGCCAGTGCAAAGGATAAGTTTAACGAATCAGAGGAGCTGATTGAAGAGGCACGGGAGATGAAGACTGATGATCCGGATGAGGCTGAAATAGAGGCTGTGAAGGCGCTTGTTGCTGAGGCAAGAGAACTGCTTCGTCTTGCGCATGAGGATGTGAAGGATGCCTCTAAGCTGCTTAGCGGGATTATAAGAGAGATACATGCCTGCGGTGGCAGTATGAGTTCTGATATTGATGAAGAGGGGCTTGCAAGTGATGAAGTGTATGAGATTGTTGATACTGCGGCTGAAGATGATGAGGATAGCGGAAGTCCGGGAGAGAATTCAAACGGTGGATCCGGAGAGGACTCTTCTGAAGATGATAATGGAAATGGAGATACGGAAACGGTTACGAATGCAACCGGATGAATGGAGGGTGATGTGTTATGAATAAGATGACTATTGTTTTGATGGTTGCGCTGATGGCGGCTGTTTTTGTTTGCGGGTGCGCAGATAATGATACGCCGGCAGCAGTATATCCGCCAGCGGATGATACCAGAGCGCCGGTGGTGCCTGCTGCGGATGAAAGAGATGCTCTGAGTGGAGAGATTTCAGAAGATATGGATGATGTTGAGAGCGTAAGCAGTGAGCTTGAAGATGAGGATGTTGAGAATCTGGATGAAGAGTTTGAGAACATTGACTGGTGATTGAAACAAGAGGGCTGTTTTGCCCTTGCTTTTTTCTTTTGAGTTTTTTCTAAAAAGGATAGATTTTATTCACTATGATTACATATGTTACTACCTGCATTACTGACTTCCTTTTTTGAACATACTTTTGGTAACACAAACAATCCACTTCCAATGCAAAGCTAAATGTATCAAAACAAGTAATCCCATGATCAGACCGCTCCAGTCATGCAGTATTGAAATGTTTTTTACATGCAATACTTTGTATGCTGAGACACCTATGATTTTTATTAAACCAGGCCATTTAATCAACCCGGTAATAAAACAAGTAAAAAAGGACAATGCCAACCCGGCATCAATCCAATAATTTAATTTTGTTCTATTCATTTTGTATCCCTGGGTGTTTTATATCTTCTGCAATATCTTTTATTATAGCAGGAGAGAACTTATATTCTGCTTGTCGAATATCTTCCAGAACAGTATCTACAGTATAGCTTCCTTTCAAATCAAACTCAACTATTATTCTGGATAAAAGAACTCTTGAGTCAATTTCCCAAAGGTCAGCTACTTCCTGTACTGTTAGAGACCTCATATCGCTTCCTTCAATCTCCACGGAATGATCGTGATCATCATCGTGCTCGTGCTCATGATCCGATGTGCACCCGGCAACCGCAACCACCAATATTATACTCATCAATAATAGTATTTTTTTCATTTTTTAACCTCCGAATGATTTATTGTTTTTAATAATATATTGTACTCCTTTTGATTTATCTCTCCTGAAACTAACCTCCTGTCAAGTATATCTTTTAGGGGATATATGTCTTTTCGTCCTGTGCTTTTTACAAACCAGATTATCAGTCCTATTGTGACTATAAAAAACAAAATCTGGGCTCCAAGCAGATATGCAAATCCATATCCATAGGGCATTTGTATCACTTCCACCAGTCCAAAATTATAAAAAAAGAAAGGCTTATCGCCTTCCTTTTCCTTGTTCTGTTCCGGAGTTGCCGCAATAGCCGTCACTGTTTGCATCTATACAGTTGTTCTTTTGCATTAGTTGTCCTTCACCAAGACCCATTTTATGGCCGGTTCCACCTGCTAGTCCATTGCCATCATTTAGTCCAAGTTCTGCTCTCAGATCTGCAGCGGTTTCATCTTTTCCGTTTTGTGCTGCTGCGTGTGCCTGTGCAAAGGTCTCGAAATTGCTTTCTGTTACTACATCCACGACTCGTGGGTGCCTTTCGTCTTCTGTCATCAGAGTATACCATTCGTCATAATCTGATGTCTCAAATGCAGCTTCCATTGCATCGTGCCTTTCGTCGTTGTAGTCGGGACCTTTCACAGTATAGTCTCCCCTGTAAGCGCTTACGATGCTGATTGTTAGCATTCCAACAACCATAAGCGCAAACAGGCCAAATACTGCCGCTTTTGCACGCCGGTTCTTTTGTGTTTTCATTTTATTCACCTCCTCATCAGATATTTGTTCTGACTTGCTGTTTCATATGGATGAAACTATACTTATTAGTCCCTGTAACTATCGAATAATTAGTGTAACTGAGTTTCAATATTGTGAAACCAAGACAAGTTTTATATTGATTGCTGATAAATTACTGTATTATGAACCCAAAAGACAACAGAAACATTATACTGGGTGTCGGCATTATTATCTCGTTTGCCCTATTGACTTTGTCTGTAAGCACATATTACAATTATCAAAAAGATGCCAGGCAGGAATCAAGGCTGAACCCGGATGCAATAGATAACATGACAATAGAAGAGATTAAAGTGTTCATGATTGAAAACAGAGATAGACCGCCAATACTAAATAGTTCTGATCTATTGCCTTTTATGGCATTCATCGGTTTGCTGGTTGGAACATTAGTATATTATCTTATGTCTGACAAAGTGATCCGACAGGAGCAGACATTGAAGAAGAACACTAAAATAATCCTGAATTTTCTGACTTTCCAGGAAAAGAAGGTTATTGAGACACTTATGGAAAACGATGGTAAAGTTCAACAGTACGAATTATCTCATCTTCCAAACCTGAACAAAGTCAAGACCCATAGAATTTTGCAGACTCTCGAGCAGAAAGGGATTATACATAAAGAGAAACTTGGGAAGATAAATAAAATCGTCCTCAATAAAGAATTGCATGATGTTCTTAAGGATTGAATGGGATGAGTTGCTTCAGTTCTGTTCTTTCTTTTTTTCTGTACCTTCAATAACTGATAATTCATGTTTTGCGGTATCTAATTTTACTTTCAATATTGAAAAACTACCACATTGCATCTCATAAACACCACCATCTTTTGGTGTTACACTAAGACCGGAAGTTTCAGGTGTTTCGAAATCATCACCTATAATATCATAAACATCTTTTTTTAATTCCACATATCTTCCTCCTCCGGGTCCCTGTTCCAGTAAACTTTCCATTTCTCCAGTCAACGTATATGTTTTCATTTTATACCACCTCAAATTACCATAAACATAATAGTTTTACGTTAGAGTTAGAGAAATATAAACTTTTGTGGCGAGTTTAAGGTGGAATTTCTCATATCGTTTGAATATTTGGCGCCATATTCGATAAGAATGAAATGCCTGTGTCAACAAGGTTGAAATATTTATTGAATTATTTTTGGTTCCCTGAACATAGTTTTATATAATTTCATTATTTTAGTGTTGATGTGCGCTGTATTTTTCAGTGTAGCATAAGTATATGAGATATTATGTCCGGGGGATAATGATTATGAGTTACCAGCTGATTATTACTGAGAAGCCGAGTGCTGCGCGTAAGATTTCTGCTGCGCTTGCGGATGGCGCTGTCAAGAATGAGAAGAAGCGCGGCATCCTGTATCATGAGTTTGAGCGCAATGGCAGGAAGATTGTTGTTGTGCCGGCTGTAGGGCATCTTTATGGGCTCCGGCAGATCACAAAGGACTGGGTGTACCCGGTGTTTAATGTCGAGTGGGCGCCTACGAGTGAGATTGATAAGGGGGCATCTTTTTCTAAGAAATATCTTGAGAATATCAAGACGCTTGCTAAGAAAGCAGATGATTTTGTGGTTGCAACTGACCTTGATATCGAGGGGGAGACTATTGCCTATAATATCATCAGGTTTGCGTGCGGAAAGAAGGATGCAAAGAGGATGAAGTTTTCTACGCTTACTAAGGGGGATCTTGTGAAGTCGTATGAGAATATGTCGCCGACAATCATTCGCGGCCTTGCGGATGCAGGTGTTACGCGGCATATGCTTGATTTTTACTGGGGGATTAATATTTCAAGGGCGCTTACTACTGCGGTTAAGACCGCGGGGCAGTACAAGGTGCTTAGCGCGGGCAGAGTGCAGGGTCCTGCGCTTCATTTTCTTGCTACAAGGGAGAATGCAATCCGTGCTTTTAAGCCGACCCCTTTCTGGCAGGTTGAGCTTGTGGCGAAAGATCATGATTTCAGGGCGCGCTACGAGGAGGAGAAGATCTGGGATAGAGAGAAGGCGCATAAGATAAAGAGGGAGTGCAATGAGAAGGATGCGAAGGTCGGGGATATCAAGAAAAAGGAGTATAAGCAGAAGCCGCCTACGCCGTTTAATCTTACTGATCTCCAGGTTGAGGCGCATAAATTGTTCAAGATGGTTCCAAAGGAGACGCAGGCGATTGCGCAGGAGCTGTATCTGGGGGCGTGCATAAGTTATCCGAGGACGTCTTCGCAGAAACTGCCTAAAGAAATCGGGTATCGTGCTATTCTTGAGAAACTTAGGAGCAATATTGAGTATGATAAACTTGCGAGTTCTCTGCTTTCCAAAAAGGATGCGGAACTTGTACCGAATGAGGGCAAGAAGAGTGATGATGCGCACCCGTCTATATTTCCTACGGGTGAGAGGCCTAAAGATATCACTCCTAAGAAAAAGAAGATATATGATCTTATTGTGAAGAGGTTTCTGGCTGTGTTCGGTGAGGCTGCTGTCCGTGAGACGAATACGATTTTCCTTTTGATTGATGAGCATAAGTTTATTCTCGAGGGGAAGCGCACGATCACACCTAACTGGTTTGAGTTGTATGCACCTTATGTGAAGCTTGAGGAGGTTACGCTGCCTGAGCTGAATACAGGGGATGTCTTGTGCGTTAAGGAGATTGATCTTTTGTCGAAGGAGACTCAGCCGCCGTCAAGGTATAATGAGGCGTCTATCATCCGTGAGCTTGAGAAGCGTAATCTCGGCACGAAGGCTACAAGGGCTAATATTATTGAGAACCTGTATAAGAGAGGATATTTGCAGGAGAAGAGGATCGAGGTTACGGATCTGGGATTGCAGGTCATCGATACTCTTGAGAAGTATTCGGGTGAGTTGATATCTGAGAATCTTACGAGGGAATTTGAGGATGAGATGGAGCGCATTAAGGAGGGCAAGCTTAAATGTGATGCTGTTCTGGGTAAGGCTGAAACGGATCTCAAGGGGACGTTTTCGAAGTTCAAGGAGCATGAGATGGATATCGGGTCGTCGCTGATTGGTTCAATACGGAGCAGTCAGGAGCAGGCGAGCCTGATTGGAAAATGCCCTAAGTGCGATGAGGGTAATCTTGTGATGAAGAGGGGCAAATACGGGAGGTTCATTGCATGTGACCAGTATCCTGATTGCAAGGTGATTATTTCTATTCCTCAAAAGGGGATGATCAAGAGTACAGGTACGTTATGTCCTGAGTGCAAGTATCCGATGGTTAGCATGATGAGGGCAAGATCAAAACCACTGGAATTATGCCTGAATAAAGAATGTAAGACAAAACAGTCGGATGATAATCCAACCGGTGAAAAGAAAGATTTTGGCAAGTGCCCTAAATGCGGTGCGCCCATGCTTGAGCGGTCGAGCATCTATGGGAAGTTTCTCGGGTGCAGTAAGTATCCAAAGTGCAAGACGATTGTCACACCGGATAAAAAGGATGATAAGAAAAAAGACGCGAAATAAGTTTGGTTCTGCGGCTCATTCTTAGCTTTTATAATTGCTTTTTGAAAGGATGGAGGCAAGAACTGATGATAAAACTACTGCGCCGACTACTGATGCATATATCCCTGTGTTGAATATTTCAAGTTCATAGCCTATTGTTGCTGCTACGATACCGAGACTCAGTTGCGAATTAAAGAGTATGCTGATATAGCGCGTCTTTCGGCCCATGTATTTCTTTGAGAAAATATATGTGCCTGCAAAGTTGGAGATGAAACTGACTGCGAACAATAACAGGATTAGCCAGATATTTTCAAATAGTGCTATAAGACTGAGGGTTGTTCCGACCTTGAAGAAAAAAATCGGTGCGAGGAACCCGAAGGTTATTCCCCTCAGTTTATCCCATAATTTCACATGTTCTACTATCACACCGGATGTAATGATACCAAGAATGAAAGCAAGAAAAACAGCTTCAATGCCTATGGCTTCACCGGCAATGCCGATGCCGAGTATCAAAAACAGGATTATCTTGAATTCTAATTCTACGGTATTGCCTTTGTAGTGGCTGAATATTCTTTTTCCAAAGTAGGGTACAAAGTATGAAAATATGGCAAATGCGAGGATAAAAGCGAGTGTGATGTGGGTTATGTCTGAAAACATGAGGCTTAGGGCGATCATGCTTAATAAGTCTACTATCATTGCAGCGGATAGTATTTTTTTGCCTGTGTTGTCCAGGCGCTCTTTTGATTTCAAGAGCAGGGGGTAGACCAGAGCGATCGAGGTTGTTGAGAGGGCGACGGCGGTCAAGAGCGCCTGTTCATATGAGAAGTGCAGGAAGTATGCTGTGATGAAATAGACTGCGAGGAAGGGGGAAAGAAAGGATGCGCTGCCGATTACCATGCTGCTTTTTGCGTTCTTTTTTAAGACGTCAAAGTCTATCTCGAGGCCTGCAAAGAACATGAGGGCAAGGATGCCTAATTCTGCCAGCACGTCGATCACTTCTGCGCCTGGGAAATTGAAGAAGTTGAATGCGATTACGCCTGCAAGGATCTCGAATATTGCGCTGACTATGCTCAGCTTTATTGCAATGAATCCTGCGAAGATTATCAATCCTACTGCTGTGAAGATTTCGTTCATGGATATCAACTAGAATATGCCAAATTTCTTTGCTGTGTCTACAAGGCCTTCGTTTTTGATCTCGAATTCCGTGCTTTGGGCTTCCGGTCTTGAGCGGTGTTTTTTCAGGGTTGCTTTTCTGCGGTTGTTGCCGGTTTTTTCGAGCAGTACAAGGCATTTAGAAAAATAGCGCGGGATGTCGCGGCCGACGAGTTCAAGGTCGCCTGAGTCGAAGTCTGTGTAGACCTGGTTGGTTACGATGACAGGTATTTTGTTTTCTCTTGCCAGTTTTGAGAGGAGGGCGAATTGTTTGCTTAGGATGCGGTTGACTTCCTGTATTTTATCTTTCCTGAGTTCGAGGCGGTAGAGGGCCACTATGGAGTCTACTATTATGAGGCCGATGTTTTTGTCTTCGAGTTCTTTTTCGAGGGCGTTGAGCATCCGCTCCTGGTCCCAGAAGGTTTTCGGGTCTGTGAGTATCAGGTTTTCGAGGTCTTTTTTGCCATGGGGGTGCATCTGGATGAAGCGCTCGATTGAGAAGCCGCCTTCGGCGTCGATGTAGATTGCTTTTTTGCCGGTTTTTAGGCATGAGACTGCGCACTGGAGGCAGATGTTTGTTTTGCCTGAGCCGGCTGCACCGTAGAAGTTGGTGATTATGCCGGATTCTATGCCGCCGCCTAAGAGGTTGTTGAGGTTTTTGCAGCCCAGTGAGAGTTTGTCCATGGGGTATTATTCAGAGGGTGAGTATTTAATGTTTTTTGGTTTTGGGAAAGTATTTAACTGTGGGATAGCATATATGTTTTTATGGGTTCGCCTAAGGCTGAGAGGTATTCGTTTGGTACTGAGATCTTGAGAAAGCTGGTTCATCTTAATGGTATTTATCTTGTTCTTCTGTATGAGTTTTTTGGGCAGAGGTTTACGCTTGGAGTTCTTACTGTCGCGCTTGTTGTTGCGCTTGAGGCCGAGTATTTCAGGATTGAGTGGGGCCGGAAGATACCACTGTTTGATGTGCTGTTTCGGCAGAAGGAGGAGAAGGCGCTTGGAGGGCATGTGTTTCTTGGGATCGGCGCGATTATCGTGATATCTGTGTTTTCGAAGGAGGTTGCGCAGCTTGCTATTCTTATGACTGTTGTGGGGGATGCGGCTGCTGCGATTTTCGGGAGGGCGTACGGGAAGCATTTTATCCCGGGGTTGAAGGGTAAGGCAATCGAGGGTGTTTTTGCGGAGTTTGTTTGTGATATTGTTGTCGGGATTGTTTATTTTGTACTGTTTTTCGGGGGTATTTCCGGGATGTGGTGGGTTGTTTTGATTGTTATGGCGCTTTCTGCAACTTTGACTGAGACATTATGCAGCAGGATGGATGATAATTTGCTTGTGCCTGTGTTTTGTGGTTTTACGGGGGAAATGCTTGTGGTTTTGCTGGGGATAGCGAGTATTGCTGTTTAGAAAAAGATAGAATAAAAAAAAATTGAATGGATTTCTCCATTCAGTTCAAATGCTAAAGATTCCGCTACTCTACTTGAGTATCTGCATACGGAATCTTTGCATGTCAACAACTTTGGAGATATTTGTGGGCATGCAAGGCATGCCGCCGTCTATTGACCGGCGGTTGTTGACAAATCAGAAGTCGTCGTCACTGTCTTCGTCACCATCGTCGTCTTTTTCTTCTTCGTCGTCGTAGTTATCTTCGTATTCGTCATCCATTTTGGACACCTCCGGCTAATCTAAGTTGGAAATAGACTTGCGTAAATGATGTTCGGCTATCGGTATTATAACGAGAAATTAATGTCAAACCCACACCCCCGCAATCCTTTGATTTTATACGCATTAAATGGAATCCGGTGTTTAAATAGATTTGTGTGTTTTGGGTATAGATGGACTGGGCGGGGTTCGAACCCGCGGCCTCTGCCATGCCAAGGCAGTACTCTTCCAACTGAGCCACCAGCCCATGATGGTCTTATATATTAGAGGGGAATTTTTTATTTGTGGTGGTTTTTTTGTGTAAAAAACAAGCTGCGAATAGAAATAAAAAAAGGTTCCCTGTTGATTTTATGTTTGTATTGACAGATAAAGAGATTGAGTTCTTGGTGTCACAATCTGTGATACCTTCAAAAAAACATTTAGGAGGAGCTTTACCTTATGCTTTTACTGAGCAAGGTGTTGCTAATCTTTCCTAATGAGGTATGGAGCGCGCAGCAGAAGGAGGTTGTTGATGCGTAGATTGACGCAGGCAATGTTGAATGTTTGGGTGAGATGCGGGGGCGCGAGTAGATATAACACCCCAAATAGAGGTGTTTTATGTAATTTTGTACATAAAACTCCTTGTTCAACGAAATCGCCCCCTTCCAACTAACGAAATATTTATAAATGTTAACCACCGATAAATAATAAACTATGTGGGGTGGTCCGTATGTCTACTTGTGATAACTTATTATTGGAAACAGGAGAAATTAAAGAAAAATTAAAAAATATTGAACAATATATGACAACAAACGCCCTACAGGAAGCATATACTTTTGCACGCCTTATTGGAGACTATCTACCGGAAAACGAAGAGGTAACTCCAGAGGGGTTCTACAATCTTGCAGCAATCACTGTTTTAGATGCTATGGTTCAAGGCAAGGACAAAAAGGGCAACATAATTATAGATCGACTATATCCGGACGATGGAATGAGACAGTTGTCATTGGTGCTAGATATTAAAACAATAGCCTCCGCTGTATGTCCTACTGATTTTGCTAATTGTGTTAAGAAATACTCAAAAGAAATGTACCAGTTAATGAAAAAATGACTTTTTACGTGCGGGGGCGACTCTTCGAATTTTCTATAGAAAATCCTCGCAGACTCTATGCCATTGGTAATCGGTCGCTGAACAAAGAATTTTACGATTTCGCTTCGCTTCATCCACATTTTCCTTCGGAAAACGTCGTAAAATTCCAAAAGTTATACGACATTGAGTTCGGGCTAAAATAACAATAATAAGCTAAGAACAAACATTGCTCAAAAATAACGAAACAAATTTATTTATTTATTTATTATATGCGACGGTGGTATAATTATTAAGCTTAACTCCAGACACAATTAGCTTATATTGTATCTTAGAATCATCGACATCATGGGAAGGATATTTGAACTCTTTTAATTTTCCACAAAGAGTTACAGGCTTACTTATTTCAGAAGAAACTCTTAGCATACTTAATTCTTTCGTAGCTCCTACACTTGCAACAGGATTTCCTTCAAATAATAATAGTAAGTCTTCTTCTTGCAAAAAACCCACGTACGTGGGTCTTCCAATTGGTAGTAGCTGACCAAAAAGCGAAATACTATCTTGAAGTCCTCTTGCAATTCCTTCCACTTCAACATGCTCACTTTCTAAATCTATACTTCCATAATTTATAATCTCAGAGATTTTCATCTTATGATATTCCACCATAGTACCACAAAGGAGTAACTAATGTCTCTTTATAAATCTTTGCACAATAATACCATAAATTCACCAATTCATCACGCCCGAACTCAAACGCTAAAGGGACGTTGCACTTCTCTCTTCGCTCGACCTCGTATAACAAGCAAATATACGGCAAAATTTCTTGCAGAAATTTTTCCCAAATCGGTGACAAGCACCGACTTCGCATATTTGCAAAACGGTTAGTCAGAATTTTTTTATGCGGCGCTGTTTGGGCAGCTGGTTCTTCAGCCTGTTGTCTTTGTAGATGGCGCAGCCCAAAAAATCGTTTTTTGATTTTACTATTACGTAGGATGAGGTGAATTTGTTTTCTGTTGTTATGTTTTCCAGGTCGAGGCCTCTCAGGTAGTTTTGGGTGTCTTCAGGGTTTAGCGCTAATATGTTTTTTGTTGCGTGTTTTGCGAATAGCTGGATGGCGTTTGTTGTGAGTTTCAGGGTGGCGGATCTTCTTGCAAAGAGTATGCCTATGCCTTCCATTTTCAGGTTACTCAGGTCGTGTGATAGGGCGCATCTTGTGGTCAGCCAGATCTTGTCTGATCTTTCTAA
>DAOVYR010000201.1 GCA_030635525.1 Candidatus Nanohalarchaeota archaeon
TCCTTATGCGATTTAGTCGCAGCCTTCAGCACCGGCAAAGCCACACCTGCATAATCCGCACCAAGCGCAATCGCTTTTGCCGCATCAACACCGCTCCTCACACCACCCGATGCAATAATACCTGTATTCACAGCCTGCCTGCACTCAACCAAAGAACAAGCCGTCGGCACACCCCAGTTCTTAAACAACAACCCGGACCCCTTCTTATCACGATAATGCTCAACCATACTGAACGACGTACCGCCAAGCCCTCCGACATCAATCATAGTCGCCCCGGCCCTCGAAACCATAATCGCAGTCTCCCTCGAGATCCCTGCACCTGTCTCCTTCACAATCACAGGCATCCCTAGATTCTGGCAAAAATACTTCAGCCGCTCAAAAGAGCCCTTCCAGTTGATATTACCCTCCGGCTGCACAGCCTCCTGCACAGCATTCAGATGAATTGCAACACCATCTGCCCCAATCTCCTCGCATGAATCCTTGATCTGCCTGATATCATACTCATCAATCAACTGCACAAGCCCAATATTAGAAAGGATGGGAATCGTAGGCGCAACATCCCGCACCTTATAAGTATCCCACAACGCATCATCAACCAGCGCAGCCCTCACAGACCCTACCCCGAACGCAACACCGACTTCCTCGCACGCCCGGGCAAGATTATTATTTATCTTCCCTGCAATCCTGGCCCCGCCTGTAATCGCCTCAACAATCAAAGGCGCACTCATCTTCTTGCCAAGAAACTCACAAGTCGTATCAATCTCATCCCTGTCCACATCAACAATCGCATGATGCACAAGAGTCACATCCTCAAACCCCGAAGACACATCAGACTCAACATCTTCCTCAAGACATACCTTGATATGACTCTCCTTTCTCATCTCAACATCACTCTTCTTGCTTGCCGCCATAATATCACTCACAACATAGAACCTTTGTGCAAAACACCTAAACAACAGTTTACCTGCAAATTATTTATAGTTATACGCAATCGCCACCACAAAAATAAATAGGAATATACCTAATTTCATTTATGGAAAAAACCAAAATATTTGAACTTTTGAAAGAGAAAATCCAAACTATCAAGTGTAGTCATCCTATTAGAATTGGTATTGATGGTGTTGATGCCGCCGGAAAAACAATATTTGCTGATGATTTTGCTAAATTTCTTCAAAAAACAGGCAAACAAATAATCAGAGCATCAATTGATGGATTTCATAATCCAAAAGAGATCAGATACCAAAAAGGACAAGATTCTCCTGAAGGATACTATTTTGATTCATTCAATAATCAAGCAATAATCGATTTATTGTTGAAACCTATAGGTCCTAATGGATCGTTAAAATTTAGAAAAAGTATTTTCAATTATATGAACAACTCTGAAGTTGAATCCCCCATAGATATCGCACAAGAAGATGCAATATTGATTTTTGATGGAATTTTTTTATTTAGACCAGATTTGGTAGAATATTGGGACTTAAAAATATTTTTGGATGTCCAATTTGATATAACCATCCAAAGAACTCTCAAAAGAATAAAAGATAAAAAATACCTTGGTTCTGAACAAGATATCTTAAGCAAATATAAAAAACGTTACATCCCGGGACAGAAAATTTACCTCACAAATGTCAATCCAAAAGAAAAAGCAGATATTGTTATCGAAAATATTGACTTTAATAATCCCATTTTGATCAAATAATTTTGTGGTGTCGACTTCTCTGCTACGCTTCGACCCTTCAGGCGTATAACGCGGGCTTTAAGATTCGCTATCGATCTTCCAAATTTTCTGCTACACAGAAAACTTCTCAAACCCCCATATGTTTCAGAACAACCTCAGCAAATCCTGACCACATTCTCGCCACGAGGCATATTCATAAGCTTCTCACCAACCGCAGTCCTCAAAACAACATTCTCACCGCAAACAACATCCCCGATCACACACGCATCACAATCAAATTCCCTCAAAATACCAAGCACCTCATCTGCATCACTCCCGCGCACCCCAAAAACAATCCTCCCTTCACACGCAATCTCAAAAACATCAACCCCGAGAATATCGCATATCGCGCGAACCTCCCTCTTAACCGGCACCTTATCATCATCCACAACAATACGCACCTTGCTCTTCAAAGCCAGTTCATTAAGACAAGCAGAAAGCCCGCCCCTCGTAGGATCCTTGCATGCCTTGATATACCCTCTGCACGCATCAACAATCTCAAAAACAGGAGCACAATCAGAAACAAGCGAACTCTCATACCCGAACCGCGAAGAAAGAATAGCTGCGCCATGATCACCCACACTCCCGGAGACAACAATCTTATCCCCAGCCTCAAGACCGCTATTGGCAATAACCTCATCCGCAATGCCAACACCCGAGACATTGATCAAAACACCCCGCACATCACCCTTTGAAAGAACCTTAGTATCTCCTGTAACAACAGGCACATTCACCTTCTCGCAAACCTTATTGACTGACTCAAGAATCTTCCACAACTTATCATCAGAAAAACCCTCCTCAATCACAAGCGCAAGCGAAAGCCCGATAGGTCTTGCACCCATCACGCAAAGGTCATTGATGGTGCCGCAAACAGCAAGTTTCCCAATATCTCCTCCCGGGAAAAACACAGGCTCAACAGTAAAACTATCCGTAGTAAAAACAACAAACTTATCCCCAATTTTCACATAAGCGCCATCATCAAGAACACCCGAGAAATCGCCCTTGACCTTAAGAATGCGCCTCATATTATCA
>DAOVYR010000158.1 GCA_030635525.1 Candidatus Nanohalarchaeota archaeon
CCGGCAGCGAAGACAAAGCTGCGATGATAATAAAAACAGAACTGGAAAACCTCGGCCTGAAAGTATCAGTCCGCGAATACGAAAAAGGCAGGCCAAACATAATCGCAATCCTGAAAGGAAAACCGGGAAAAACCCTCCTTCTAAACACCCACACAGACACAGTTCCCGCAGGCACAGGCTGGAAACACCCTCCCTTTGAAGGGAAAATAATCAACAACAAAATCTACGGCAGAGGCGCAACAGACTGCAAAGGCAACACCGCATCATGCGTCGAGGCAATACGAAACATCGTAGAAACAGGCACAAAAATCAACGGCACCCTCATCTACACCGCAACAGTAGACGAGGAAACAGGAAGCAAAGAAGGCCTGAAACCCTTGATAGAAAAAAAAATAATAACCCCCGACGCCGCCCTCATCGTAGACAGTGAAGAATTTCACATAGACATAGCACAAAAAGGCCTCATCCACTTCACAATAACAGTACGCGGCAAAAAAGCGCACGGCGCACACCCTCACCTTGGAGATAACGCAATCATCACGGCATCAAAAATCATAACAAAACTCACAGAAACAGAACTAACGCACCCTACGCATCCCCTTCTAAACCCCCCGACAATCAACATAGGAACAATCAGCGGCGGCGACAAGATAAACATGGTCCCAGACACCTGCGAAATTGGCATAGACCTGAGATACCTTCCCGGCATGAAAAAAGACAACATAATCACATCAATAAAAAACATAATAGCCCCCATTTCAAAAGACCACGAAATAAAGATTCACAGCGCAATAGTCCCATACGAAATAAACAAAAGCGAACATTTAGTAAAGTGCCTTCACGGATCCATAAAAGAAATCAGGGGCATATCAAAGCACACAGGAGTCGAAGGCGCAACAATGGTCGCCCTATTTCAAAACACAGGCATCCCTGCAGTAGCAACCGGTTTCGGCATAAAAGAATGCATGCACGCAACAGACGAGTACGCAAATTTAGACGACCTGACAGACGGAGCAAAAGTGATTGAAAAAACAATCAAAAAATATCTTGGAAAGGAGTGAAATATATGAAAAACTTACAGAAACTTGCACTGGATGTCTCAGACACACTAGGCATCTCACAAAAAGAGAACCCTCACATAAAAAAAGCCATGCACGACTTCGGCGCAAAATTCATAGACAAACTATTAACGCAAAAAAAATTCAAAAAAGAAAACTATACTGACAAAGAAAAAGACATAATCAATAAACTGAAACACACAAAATACGGCCCCCTCGTCTACGAGATAGACAACATCTGCCATACAAAAACAAAAGTATCAGAAAACGTAAGAATCCGCTATGTCGAAGAATCTGCTGAATGCTACGAACTTGCAAAACTCATCCGCACAATCTGCTTCAAAAGAGGATGCCACTGCGCAATAACCCCTCACAACACAGAAACAGACAAAGAATACTACCGCCTTGCCCCCGACAACATCTTATTTGAGCTAAACCCTCTCTCCGTTGCAATCATAAAAAACACAGACGTAAGCATCTTCATCGGCGACGAGACCGACCCCAACTGGTCAAAAGGCTTTGAAAAAAGAATCGCCTGTGGCTCAACCTCATCAATGCAATTCAGGAAGATATACGACCAGCAAAGCATCCGCGGCGCATACCTCGCACTGCCAGTCAAAAAAAAAGAAATGTACGTACCAGAAAAAAAATACAATAAAGTATTCTACGAAAGCCTCATCGCAAGCTTTTCACCGGAAATGAAATCCCTCATAGACACCTACGAAAAAAAACTAAAAAACAAAGAGCAGATAAGAATCACCGCAGACGACGGCACAGACCTAACATTCTCAGTCAAGGACCGAAGAATCCTGAGAGACGACAATTACGCAGTAGTCGACAAAAAACGAAACGAGATATACAACTTCCCGACAGGCGAAGTATTCACAGCACCAGTTGAGACCTCCGCAAACGGCAAAATAACCTTCGACTACGTGACCCCGAGAGGCTTCGGACTGATCGAAAACCTGACCCTCACATTCAGAGACGGTAAAGTAACAGACGCAAAAGCAAAAGGCGACGGAGCAAAGCGCTTCCGCAACTTCCTCGACGTAAACACCGGCGAAAAAGACCGCATAGCAGAACTCGGCATCGGCTGCAACCCAAAAGCAGAATTCCTGGGAACAACAATCGTAGACGAAAAAATATACGGAAGCATCCACATCGCAATCGGCTTCAACCTCGGCCCCTTCCATGGAAAGAACCTTGCATCCTCCCACCTTGACATGATAAAGATCATGAAAGGAAAAAACATAAACGGCAACGTATACGCAGACAACAAGTTAATAATGAAAAACGGAGAACCTGTTTAAAACAAAGTGATCAGCAAAACCCCAACAACCATAATCAAAGCCCCAATCAGCCTCTCCTTAATATGCTTCTCCTTGAAAAACAAAGCCCCCCACAAGACACCAAACAAAGCATTTGTCCTCTTTATAGATATGACATAAGCGACCAACGTTAAGCTTAGAGCAGTCATAATAAATAGGTGCATCATTGCAGTAAAAAATCCGATAGGCAAAAGCGATTTTATATTATTTTTAACCTGTGTGGTACAGGAATGAGACTTCAAAAGCATAATCGGTAAAAGCGTCATAGTCAAAAACATGTTAAGAGATGCGGTCCAGAATACCGGCGATGAGTTCATTACACCAATTTTATCAAAATTTGATGTTATGCTCCAAATAAACGCAACACAAAGCATCAACCTCGGACCTTTTTCGTGAAGTAATGCCCTGAACGGCTCAAAAAACCCGGCATGCCGCTTCTTAATATTCAGCATATACGCCCCCATAACAATCAAGATGATTCCAATAACTCCAAAAAATCCCGGGAACTCACCGAGAATAAGCGGCGAAGTAACCAGCAAAAACAGCGGCGTAAACGTAATCATAGGCACAGTAATAGACAGATCAGACAACTTCAGCGCCTTCATATAAAGTATCGTAGTGATAGTATTTAATCCCCCGCTGACAAGCAACGCACTCCAAAAGCCATCCCCGATGACAGGAATCTCAACAAACAAAAGCAAAGACAAAAGAAAAGGCAGTGCAAAGAACCTCATAGACCATGCCGCAACATACTCATCAATATTTCTGATGCCATTGAGCGCTTTCTTGGAAAAAACATCCTTCAAAGACTCACAGAATGCACCAAGGAACGCAAACAAAATCCAAAGCATAATTATTTAGGCATTTCATCATTTAAATAAACTCAGCTGCAAAATCATAATCCCTCCAACAAAATAATAACCTATTTAAAACCCCCCCAACAACTAAATCAAAAAACAAGACCGTGAAAAAACTATGACAAACAAAAAAGTAATACTAGCCTATTCAGGCGGACTCGACACCTCCGTAATCCTAAAATGGCTCATAAACCAGGGCTACGAAGTGATCTGCTTTGTAGGAGACGTAGGACAGACCGAAGACTTC
>DAOVYR010000174.1 GCA_030635525.1 Candidatus Nanohalarchaeota archaeon
CTGCGACGGCATAATCATGGGACATGGCGGCATGCGCTACTCACTTGCATCCAGAGAGACAATCGCAGACTGCATAGAACTAATGACACACGCCCACTGCTTCGACGGCTGGGTAGGCGTAACAAACTGCGACAAGATAACCCCCGCAATGCTGATGGCAGCAGCAAGAATAAATATCCCCGCAATAATCCTCACAGGCGGCCCAATGGACTCAGGGCTAGCAAACAACAACAAATGCGACCTCATATCCGCATTCGAGGCAGTCGGGCAATACAGCGCAGGCAAAATCAAAGAACAGGAACTGCAAGAAATTGAAAAAAACTGCTGCCCCGGCGCAGGCTCATGCGCAGGACTCTTCACAGCAAACACCATGGCCTGCATGACAGAAGCATTAGGCATGTCCCTGACCGGCTGCGCGACAACCCTCGCAATATCCGAAAAAAAGAAAAAGCAGGCCTACGAAACAGGCAGGCAGATAGTAAAACTCGTAAAACAAAACCTGACCCCGGAAGACATAATGACAGAAGACGCATTCCAGAACGCCGTAATAGTAGACATGGCAATCGGCGGCTCAACCAACACAACCCTCCACCTCCCCTCAATCGCAAAAGAACTGAACATAGACCTCGCATCTGACACATTCGACGAAATCGCAAAAACCACCCCGAACATCTGCTCAATAAGACCCGGCGGCTCATACTTCATGAAAGACCTCGACACAGCAGGCGGCATCCCTGCAGTCCTCAACCGCCTCAAAGACATGCTAAAAGACTCAAAAACAGTAAACCTGAAATCAATCAAAGAGATAGCCAGCCAGTCACAAATTCTGGACCCCGAGATAATAAGACCCCTGGACAACCCCTACCACAAAGAAGGCGGCATAGCAGTCCTCAAAGGTAACATAGCAAAAAACGGCTCAGTAATAAAGCAGACAGCAGTAGACAAAGACATGCTCACGCACACAGGACCCGCAAAAGTCTTTGAAGACGAAGACACACTGATGAAATCAATCCTTGAAAAAAATATCAACGAAGGCGACGTAATAATCATAAGATACCAGGGAAAAGCAGGCGCACCAGGCATGCCAGAAATGCTCTCCCCGACAGCAGCCATCATGGGCGCCGGCTACAAAAAAGTAGTCCTCATAACAGACGGACGGTTCTCAGGCGGCACAAGAGGCCCCTGCATAGGCCACGTCGATCCCGAAGCATATATGGGCGGCGAAATAGCAGCAGTAAAAGACGGAGACATAATAGAGATAGACATCCCAAAGCGCACCCTGAACGCAAAGCTCACAGACGAAGAGATAAAAGAGCGCATGAAAGAAGCAAAAGCGCCAAAGCGCACCATGACCCCATTCCTGAAGCAATACCGCGAAAAAGGCAGCTCAAACCCAAAAACACATATTAACTAAAGCCCCCAATAAATAGACCATGCCAAACGCAGTAACCCACATTCTGATACCCATAATACTGATAGACATCATAAGAGACTACAAGCTAAAAAACAAAAGAGTACTGACAAACAAGCACATCCTCCTCTGTGGAATCGGCGGCATCCTACCTGACCTCGACGTCGCCCTGGGCCTCGTAATGACCGCACTGACCGGCTCATCCCCCATGGCATTCCACAGGACACTCACCCACTCAATATTCATCCCAATTATACTATTAGCAATCACAGCAATACTCCACTACAAAAAGAAAAAAGAGCCATTCAAAGTCTCCCTTATGATAACAATCGGATACATAATCCATCTCCTCCTGGACTTCCTACTCATAGACAGCATCATGCTCTTCTACCCATTCAGCACAGCAAAATGGGGTCTAAACATAATAACAGGTGACGAGTTAGGAACAACCTTAATGCTTGCCCTGGACACAGTAATCCTCCTTGCATGGCTCATACATGAACAGGTAAAACACAAAATAATAGATTACATCTAAGACAAAAAACAAACAAAACAGAAAAGAAAAAATAAGAAGAACTAGTCCAAAAAAACATCCAATTGATAATCCAACGACTGATCTGACATTAATTTCTCAACTTTCTCACGAAACCCATCGCCTTCACGTGTAATTAAATATTTATTGTCCTGACAGGATAGCAAATCCTTTCCAACCATACAACCCAGATACTTAGCAACAACAGCATCATCCAGACCAACAGCCTGTACTATCTCACCAGGAGCTAACCCAGACGCACTTTGCACTGCATCCAGAATAGAATAAAAAACTTCAACGCGACTATAATTCTCAAGCATTCCTTGATCCATTCAAACACCACCTATTAACTTCAAACTAGTAGCTACAATACACGCAAATCTTTTTAAACCTTCTCACAAACACAAAATAATAGATTATATCTAACCAAGCGAATTAGGTCCCTCTTAGGTGAACAAGACCTTCAGAAGTAATCAAATATCTATTGGCTTTCTGAATTATTCGTCCCGATTCAATCAATTCATTCAGATAAAGCTTTGATATTTTCTGGCCTAATCCAGCAGTATATACTATATGAGTTTTAATACAACCCACTTTTGGATCCACATCTCCAATACACATCTCGACATTGCCAGCCAAAACATCTAATATATCATGATATATTTCATCACGACTCCGATAAGAGCGTTTATGTTTATCAACTATCTCAACCATATAATCACCCGATAGTAGTTATAATCCATTATGTAAACGCCTATATACCGGTAACTTTTTAAATCTTACTTTGGGAGCATCACTACACGTGAGGTTGCATAACTATTGTAAATTAGTGCTCTTGCTATTGTTTTTATAAACATCACATGAATTAGCTAAAACAGTATCAATAACCCGTTTTGACCGTGACTGATGCAACATCACCATCACTACACGATTCAGATAAAATAAGATATAAAAACCTGACACCCCAAAAATAACAACGTGACAAACATGGCAGAAATAAGATCAGACAAAATCTGGATGAACGGCAAACTAACAGACTGGGACAAAGCCAATGTCCACATCCTCACCCACGCCCTCCACTACGGCTCAAGCGTATTTGAAGGCATAAGATGCTACAACACAAAAAAAGGCCCGGCAATATTCCGCCTGGACGAACACACAAAACGCCTACTTGAATCCGCAAAAATACACAGGATGCATATCCCCTACACCCAATCCGACATCAACACAGCAATAAAACAAACCATCAAAGCAAACAACCTAAAAGAATGCTACATCCGCCCCCTCATCTACAAAAGCACAGGCGGCATA